>NZ_CAOOSE010000003.1:141978-258394 GCF_948499155.1 uncultured Phocaeicola sp.
CAAGGTGCAGCATCAGCCACAGGCTACCAAGGTGCAGCATCAGCCACAGGCTACCGAGGTGCAGCATCAGCCACAGGCGACCAAGGTGCAGCATCAGCCACAGGCGACCAAGGTGCAGCATCAGCCACAGGCTACCAAGGTGCAGCATCAGCTACCGGCAAGGATAGCATTGCTCTTGCTGCCGGATACGGGTGTAAGGCTAAGGGAGCTATAGGTTGCTGGATAGTCCTCGCAGAACGTAGAGAATGGGACGGTGATACCTACCCGATTAAGGAGGTCAAGGCGTTTGAAGTTGACGGGGAAAAGGTTAAGGCTGACACATGGTATATGCTAGTCAATGGACAGCTTAAGGAGGCTTAGTGGAAGTAATTAATTCAAAACTGAGAAAGAAAGGAACTAAAAGATGATACTTACTACTGATAAGATGGTATTTGTTACTGATTTAGAAAATTCGGACGAATATATTGAGAATCTTATAACTGAATATGGCACTAATCAATATCGTATAAAGGTTGACCGGACACTCAATCCACCATATTACCAATTATTTTACGAATGGAAAGAAGGAAAGCGAACGCTTAATAATCATTTGTTTTCTTCAAGTAAATTGGGAAAGATTGTGGATTACATTAATCAGAATATTCAATAAGATATAGAGATGAAGCAAAGTAAATTGACTCACGGTTCCCTGTTTAGTGGGATAGAAGGTTTCGGCTTGGGTGCAGCGTTTGCCGGAATAAAAACACTTTGGAGCTGCGAATATGAAGACTATCAAGCAAGTATAATCAAAAAAAATTTTGGAGAAAACCATGAAATCAACAGAGATATTAGAACGTATTCAAATCCAACATTTGTTGACATCATCAGCGGTGGATTCCCTTGCCAAGACATCAGCGTTGCTGGAAAAGGTGTCGGAATTGTCGGTGAAAGAAGTGGCTTATGGACTGAAATGTACCGAGTTATACGGGAAGTTAGACCTAAATACATCATCATTGAGAACAGTCCAATGCTCCTTATTCGGGGATTTGAACGGGTCTTATGCGACCTTTCCGAAATCGGGTATGATGCAGAATGGCAATGTTTATCAGGCACCGACTTTGGTATACAACAGGGTCGGGAGCGATTATATTGTATTGCCTACTCCTGTGAAGTCAACGGCAAAAGGAGCATTCAAGAATCGATATTTCGGGAGCCCTACCTATCGGGGCAATATACACGAGTATATCCGGGATGGAGAACAAGACAGTCAATACCCTCACCCCGATTTGCTGGAAAGTCTAATGAACTTCCCGATAGGGTGGACAGAACGGAGTGTATAGGCAATGCAGTACAACCTATAATTGCGCACTATTTATTTGAATGTATTAAGATTTTCGATAAACAATTAGAGTAAAACAGATCAGGTATGAATACACAATTTGAGCGGTCAGCATGCGCTACCGATGAATGGTATACACCGAAGGAGATTATAGATGCGTTGGGTGAATTTGATTTAGATCCGTGTGCCCCGGTCAACCCACTATGGCAAACAGGTAAGGTGATGTATGATAAAAACGTCGATGGGTTAAAACAGGAATGGAAAGGCCGTGTATGGCTAAACCCGCCTTATTCCCGGCCTCTAATTGAAAAATTCATCAGCAGGATGGCAGAGCATGGAAACGGTATCGCTTTACTTTTCAATCGTTGCGATTCAAAGATGTTTCAAGACACAATTTTTGAAAAAGCAACGGCGATGAAGTTTTTGCGCAACAGAATCAGATTCTATCGTCAAGACGGAACACGTGGAGATTCACCCGGTTGTGGTTCCATCTTAATCGCTTTTGGCGAGGATAATGCGGAGATATTAAGGACTTGTAATATAGCAGGTAAGTATGTTAGAATCAATTAGAATGACACAAAAAAGATGAATAAGGAAGAATTTCTGAGCAAAAGAGATGCCATTGATTTAAAGCTAAAAGAATTGAACGGCAAAAAGGAACAGTTGGAAAAGGAATACATTGAATCCAACCAAGGACTTCCTGTTGGAAGCAAGATCTGTATAACGGTCCCGGCTCATGAAAGGTTTTCTCCTTTGAACAATGAAAGGATATTGGTCCCCGAAGCGAAGAAGTTAGCCTATATTGCAGATTATGAGATTGATGATGACGGAGAGGTTGTTCCCTCTTTAAGGCAGTTGGATTGCAATGGGGGTATGTCGGCAATACCTTTATGTGTTAATTTTAAGAAGGTTATAATTGAATTAATGTAAATCAAATTATAAATGAGCAAATATACAGCAAGGCAGATAGCTGAATCTGACGAACTATTTGAAAAGCAAATACATAAAGTCAGAAAGTTTTATTTGAGTCGTAATCCCGATAAAATGATGATGCTTGAAGAAAGAAAAGCAGTCGTCAAAGAACGGAATAAAGGTCTTTCCCCGGAATATGATAAGGAGTATTATTGTGGAACTTGTGGAGCTAAAGACGGTGCGGAACATCCTAAAAGTGGATATTGCTTTCACTGTGATACTGATAACTGGATTTCAAAGAATAACTAATAACAGAACAGAAATGAATACTAAAACATTTCAAGAAGTCGCCAGGATTTGGAGTGCTGCGAAGCAACCTATCATAAAGCATGCCACGATGTGCGCGTATATGCTTACCCTTCAAACCCATTTACTCCCATATTTTGGGACGGCGACAGCTATATCGGAAAGCGACGTTCAGAAATTTGTTCTCTACAAGCTTTCCTCTGGTCTTGCTAAAAAAACCGTAAGGGATATTGTGGCGGTGCTGAAATCTATAGTAAAGTATGGTGGGAAACATAAGTTATTCCCTTATGAGGAGTGGGAGATAAACTATCCTACAGATACCGAATCTCACCGTTTGCCTACTTTGTCCTTAAACCATCAACAGATACTGATGAGCCATCTCACCGAATCCCCAACTCCTAAGAATATAGGCATTCTGCTGTCTCTGTGTACCGGCATGAGGATTGGAGAGGTGTGTGCCCTGCGATGGGAAGATGTGGATTTCAGACAGAAGGTAATCACCATTAGTTATACAGCAGGAAGGATATACAACTGCGAATCAAGAACTACGGAAAGGACTTTCACTTCTCCCAAAACACGAAATTCATACCGGGAGATACCTATCTCAAGACAGCTTCTCTTTGCCTTGAAGGAAGTAAAGAAAATATCTCCGTCCCGATTTGTAGTAGGAACATCAGGACGTCCGGAAGATCCCCGTTCTTACCGTGATTTCTTTGCCCGGCTCTTGAAGCGTCTGAATATTCCGCACATTGTGTTTCATGGACTCCGGCATACATTTGCTACCAGATGCATTGAAAGTCAATGCGATTATAAGACAGTGAGTGTAATTCTTGGACATTCGAATATCGCTACCACACTCAATTTATATGTGCATCCCAATCTCAATCAAAAACAAAGATGCATTGAGCGAATGAGCAACTTCTTAAAAACTAAATGACCCTCAAAACATAGCAGATATGAAACAGAAATTAGAAGAAGCAGCAAAAGAATATGCAGAATCAGTAATTGATTCATTCGGGACAAACGGAATTCCGAATGGCGTTTCCGATATTAAGGAAATGATTGCTCTTGGTTTTGAAAATGGCACATCATGGCTTTCAAATCAGATTAAATCTATCATCCTGGATGATACGTTGACAGATGGGGAAGTCATAGATAACATTAGTGAGCTATTGAACCAATAAGGATGTATTGGAACGGATTAAAGAGAAAGGAGATTGATTATGAAAGAACTTATTGACTATTTGAATCAATCCGGATTAACGGGATTAGTACGTACATATATGATTGCCGTAGGTATTTCATCTGTCATTGTATTTATTTTGATAATATATATGATCATTAAAATGTCACGTACTCTTAATGGTAGGAAAAAATTTATGTTGGATTTTCAACGTAGACGCAAAAAGGGAAAACATTTTACTTGTAACAAGTTAGATATGAAAAAAGTAACGATAATATGTGATGCATGCGGAAGAGAGATACAGCCATCGTATTTCCGCAGCGCAAGATTGGATTTCAAGGTGGATAAATGGGATGGTGGCTCTGTTGGTGGAAGGGAAGATATATTCATCCAAGAAGCCGACTTATGCTCGGAATGCGCCCATAAGTTACAGAAATTTATAGAGAACGAATTGAACATTCAACCACATCACCCTAATTAGGAAGTAATGGATGAGGTGTTAATTAATACATATATGTTATGGGAAAAGATAGACGATTGGTAGTAAGAATAGATGATCGGACATCAATGTTACTTAATGAACTTACTGGGATAACCGGTATTAAAACGTCAGTAATCGTACGTGGAATGGTTATGCGTTGTATTGAAGAGTTGATTGATAAATCAGGCAATTGGAAGATAAATAATGAGAAAAATCAAAATCGGGAAGGCTGACAATGGAGTTATGACTCTATTGGCGCGTAATTATTCCAAATTAAAAAACTTATGTGGCTATCGGGACTATGGGTGCTTTTGCTCTAAAAGTTACGAAGACATATTCCAAGATACAGTTATTTATGTCTCTCAGGACAAGAGAGCTGTAGGTATGCCAGAGGATGAATTGGTTAATTATTTTTGCTTCCGATTTAAAATGATACTATTTCAAACGATAAACGATAACAAAGAATTAAAAGAGATTGCTTATGCCGACTATAGAAAAAACGAAGAAAGTTGCTCAGAAAGCGAGTAATATGTATGATGTTGAGCGCAGAAAGATATACAATACGAGCCGCTGGAAGAGACTCAGGAAAAGAAAGTTTTCCATCAATCCTTTATGCGAGATGTGCTTAAAGGAGGGGAAGACAACCCTGGCGGAAGATATACATCACATACAGTCATTCATGCAGACAGAGGATAGATGGGAACGTATGGCTCTTGCGTATGATATTGGTAATCTGATGAGTTTGTGTAAAAAGCATCATCAGATGATTCATAACCAAAAACATTCAGGGGTTTAAGATGTCCGATTTCATTAGTGGTGCGCCTCAACCGGGGGAAGATGCTTTAATCGTTCTTTCCTCGGTTTTCTTATTCCGCCATATCTTGCCTTGCGGAGCATCTTCGTCAGCAAAGTAAATTGTCTTCAATGAGGCTGCGTTGATAAAAGGTGATGGGGGTTAATCGGTGGATAGGCACGGAAGGGATAGGGGGATCTTTTTTTATTTGCATCGCTGCTGCCAACCTCGCCCCACCCTTCTTCACACGCACGGAGCTTTTTCAAATTTTGAATTTGTTAAATTATTAACAAATAAAAGCGTGTATGACAATATTGCGGTTTTATAAAAAAGATATATGGTAAAGTTTGCTATGCCCAATGGTTTATCCGATGAGGCTCAAAAATTTATGAAAGATGTAGTTAAGGAACTAAATGCGAGAAAGGCAATTCAAAACATAGACCTTGGCGCATTACGAATGTTGGCTACCAGTTATGAGATGTATCTTCGCGCAACGCAACAATTGCTGGAAGAAGGTCCTGTAATCATGATTAAGTATGAAAAGGCAGCTCACCCGGCTCAGAATATTGCGACAAAGAATTATGCGCAAGTCATGAAGATTATGACTGAATATGGATTAACCATCAAGAGTAGGGGAAACATAAAGGCAATGAAATCGGATAATGAAGAAAAATCCCCATTGGAAGAGTTTATTAGAAGAGGTGCAAGATCTAAGAAATGAAGGAATATTACCAGTATGCAGCAGATGTTCGTGACGGAAAGGTATTGGTTGGTGAATATGTCAAATTGGCTGTGGAAAGGTTCTACTGTCTCTTTGAGAGGGAAGATGTTGAATTTAGAGAAGAGATGGTAGATTATGCCATTGATTTTATTGCGTTGCTAAAACATTATACAGGTAGACATGCCGGGAAGTCATTTATTTTACTTCCGTGGCAAAAATTTGCGGTTGCTAACATATACGGTTTTTACAAAAAGGACGAAAACGGGGAATGGAACCGTCTTACATCGTTTGTTTATATAGAGATGGCGCGAAAGAATGGAAAATCTGCATTTGCAGCTGCTCTTTGTTTGTATCATTTAATAGCGGATGGAGAGGCCAACGCAGAGGTATATTTGGCAGCGAATTCCAAGGATCAGGCAAAAGTAAGTTTTAAGATGTGTCGAAACTTTGTATCAGGGCTTGATCCTAAACACAAGTATTTAGAATCATTTAGAGATCAGATAAATTTTGATAAGACATTATCGTTTATGAAGGTTCTTGCAGCGGATTCGTCAAAATTGGACGGGCCTAACCCTTCAATGTTTCTTCTTGACGAATACCATGCAGCGAAGAATTCAGGACTAAAGGATGTTCTTCAATCCGGGCAAGGTATGCGCGATGATCCGATGGGTATCATTATAACTACTGCCGGTTTTGACAAGTTAGGGCCTTGTTACCAATATCGGGAAATGTGTACAGAAATTCTTAAGGGGTTGAAAACGGATGATACAATATTTGCCTTGATTTATTCGTTGGATGAAGGTGACGATTGGAAGAATGAATCTGTATGGGGGAAGAGCAATCCTAATTTGGGCGTCACTGTAAAAACTAAGTATTTACGCGAGCAGGTTCAGAAGGCAATCAACTCTCCGTCAGAAGAGGTTGGTATAAAAACGAAGAATATCAATATGTGGTGTGATGCAGAAACTGTATGGATACCGGAGCATTATATATTAAGTTCTTCTTCTGATGTGAATTTTGAAGACTTTAGAGATATGGATTGCTACGCAGGCATTGACCTTTCCAGTACGAGCGATTTGACCTGTGCAGCATTCATGTTCCCAACCGAGAATAGATATTACTTCAAGGTTAAGTACTACTTGCCCGAAATGGCTTTGCGCGAAAAAAGATTTAAAGAGCTTTACGGGGAATGGAGAAGGAAGGGTTTAATTACAATTACACCGGGAAATGTAACGGACTATGATTATATTTTAAACGATATACTAGATATAAGAGATAAGGTATATATTCAGAAGATAGCTTATGATGCATGGAATGCTACACAATTTGTGATTAACGCCCAAGAGAAAGGATTGCCTATGCAGGAGTTTAGCCAGGCATTAGGCAATTTCAATCGTCCGACAAAAGAGATGGAACGATTGATGTTATCAGGCAGGGCGGTTGTTGATAATAATGTAATAAATCGCCATTGCTTTAGAAATGTCGTGATGGCGCGTGACAGGAATGGGAATACTAAGCCAAGTAAGCAATTTGAAGAAAAAAAGATAGATGGTGTGATTGGAATGCTTGAAGCTCTAGGCGTTTATCTGATGTCTCCGAGATATGGAGAGTTTTATTAGTTGTCATACATTTATAAGGTTTGTAATGAGATTTGATTTGGTTTTCATGATATGTAAAGGAGATGGTTCGCGAGAATAGTCTTCTTTTTCTGTTTTGTCATACAAAGTTTTGGTTAGTGATATAATCAAAATTGAAAAATTATGAAAACAAATCAGGTTATGATTCGTCCGATGGGTGAGTTTAAAGTAACCCAACGAACAAAAGATGCATTTTTCAATGCGACGGATTTATTAAAACAGTGGAATCAATTAAAAGGTATGAAGAAAGAAGTTAATGACTACTTCGATTTGTCTTCTACTAAAGAGTTCATTTACACTATAATGGAAAGGGAAAATTATGATAGGGGTAATTACCCCTATCATAAATCAAGGGCAAATAAGGGTGATAATGCTGGTACATGGATGCATCCACTGCTTTTTATTGATTTTGCAATGTGGATAAATCCCTCATTTAAATATGATGTTCTCAAATTCGTTTATGACGAAATGATAAAATTTCGCAATCTTGCCGGTGATGCATATCCTAGAATGTGTGCAGCGGTTTACGCTATTCTTCCAAAGGGCTTATTCAATCAGAAAGTTAGGGATTTGGCAAAATCACTTAATATTATTGTTTATGGAAAACATGAATCAGAAATGCGTAATAAAGTTGGTGATGAGGCTAAGATACGTGAGTTATACGAGTTGGAGCAGCAGATAGCCCAATGGATTGAGCTTGGTTTTATCAAAAACTATCAGGAATTGAAACAGGCATTAACGAAAGTGTATTATCAGAGACACCCCGATATTCTACCCATGTAGATAACTTCTTGGGAAATGGCACTTAAAAATAACCCATAAATATAAATCTGAAATTCGCGGATTCGGTTCGTGAGAATAGAATCCTTTGTATGACAAAAAAAAGGTTATCTGATAAAAGTGGATAAATGAAAGTATTTGGTTTAGAAATAAGAAGAGCGTCAAAAGTAGAGACTTCTCGTGTAACTGCATGGAGTTATACAGGAGGAAGAACGATATTGCAAAGCAGAAGCAAACCTATGCTTCTTTCTACCGTATATCGTTGTGTTGATTTGATTTCGGACAGTGTCGCAGTGCTGCCTTTGAAAACGTATGAATTAGATGGTGATGGTTTCAAGAAGGAGGCAAAATCCCATCCGGTATATTATTTACTTGATATGGAGCCAAATGAAGACATGACTCGCTATGTTTTCTTCAAGACAATTATGGCCTCTGTTTTGCTGACCGGGAATGGATATGCTTATATCGAGCGTGATAATAACCTGAATGTACTTCAATTGATTTACTTGCCTTCATCACAGGTAAGCATTGTATGGATACAGGACAAGAGAGGGATAATGCGTAAGCGTTACCAGGTTGTTGGGTTTAAAGAGCTGGTCGAGCCAAGGGATATGATTCACGTGTTGAATTTTTCCTATGATGGTATCATAGGTGTCTCAACCTTGGAACATGCACGTCAGACGCTTGATATATCTACTAGCGCGGAGGAACATGCTGCGGGTTTTTTCAAGTCGGGCGGTAGTGTAGCCGGTATATTGACTGTGGAGTCGGGAAGAGTAGATAAAAAGCAGAAGGATCAGATTTACCAAACATGGGAAGAACGTACTAATCCGGTGACAGGGCATCCTAATGGAATAGCTGTGTTAGAGGGTAATATGAAGTATCAGCCTATATCTATTAGTCCTAGGGATAGTCAGTTCATAGAAAGCAGACAATTCCAGGTGATTGACATGTGCCGGTTTTTCTCTGTTTCCCCTGTTAAGGCATTTGATTTGTCGAAATCAAGTTATTCAACAGTTGAGGCTACTCAACTTCAGTATCTAACGGATACCGTGTTGGCTGTTATCACCAAGATAGAATTGGAAATTAATCGAAAAGTATTTCTTCCGTCAGAAAGAGGACGTATTATTGCAGAATTCGATACATCCGCCATTTTGCGTGCAGATATGACGTCAGAAGCAACTTATAATCGGGAAATGTGCAATGCCGGCGCAATAACACCCAATGAAATTAGGCGAAAACATGGGTTGTCAAAATTACCGGATGGGGATAATGCGTTTATTCAGGTGAATATGCAGACATTAAGCAATGCTGTTAAAGGGAATGGCATACAAGAGCCGGAACAGAATGCAAACCTTGGTAAAGTTGTAGAAAAAAATGTCGGAAAAGAATGATCTTTCTTGTTTTGTCATACAATTCTTTGGTTAGTTGATAAAAGTTACAGGAATGGACGAAAAAAAAGAAATAAGAAATACGGCTTATCAGGTTCAAGTAACCGGAGAAAGCGAGGAAAAGCGCACGGTTGAAGGGTATGCTGTTCTTTTTAACACTCCATCGGACGGGTTATATTTCGAGGAGGTTATAGAGCGAGGTGCTTTGGATGGAGTTTTGGAGAAAAGCGATGTTTTTGCGTTGCTGAATCACTCCCAAAATCGTGGTATTTTGGCTAGGAGCAATGGTGGGAACGGTTCCCTAGTTTTAAAGGTGGATGAAAAGGGATTAAAGTATCGTTTTGAGGCTCCTAAGACAGCACTGGGTGAAGAACTGTTGGAGAATATAAGGAGGGGGGAGATATCAGCCAGTTCATTTTGCTTCGATGTGGAAAAAGACACATGGGAGAAAAAAAGTGATAATACATGGAAGCGTACGGTCCATAAGATTGGAAATCTGTACGATGTTTCTCCTGTATACAATGCCGCATATAGTAAAACCTCAGTTTATATGAGGGGGAAAGAGTTAGCAGAAGAAGAACTGCTTAAAAAAGCAACCATACCCGATGAGTATTACCGTAACATAGAAAAAACATTTAATATTTAATTTTTATGGCAAAAGAAAAAAGTATCACCGAATTAAAGGACGAAAAAAAGCAATTGCAATCTCGTTCAAAGGAAATCATTGCGAAGGCAAAAGGTGAGCAGAGACAGTTTACAGCTGAGGAGAATGAAGAACTGGGCGCAAATCAGGTTCGCATGGCTGAAATTAACATTGAAATTGATGAAAGGGAGCTTGAAAATCGTAGTAGCCATGTGTTTGGTCCCCGGCAATCTATTGAACAGTTCTCACTTCGTCGCGCGATTTTGGCACAAATGAACAAAACCGAACAGAGAGATAGTGAGGCGGCTGTCATTGAAGAAGCGACTAAACTTCACCGTTCTGTAGCAGCTACTACAGAAGACAGCGGTGAGTTGATCATCCCTTTAAGTTATGCAAAACGCGCAGCGTATACGGCGGCTACAGAGAAAGCAACCGGTGTTGTTATCGATGAAGAACAGCAGGAGTTGCTTCTTCCGTTGGAATCTAACCTTGTGCTTTCGCAGGCAGGTGTGCGTATGATGACGGGGTTAGTGGGAAATATATATTGGCCGGAACATTCTGCTACTAATGTATTTTGGGAAGGTGAGAATGCGGAGGCAAAAGATGGTGCCGGGGCGTTTAAAAAAGGCAATCTGTTTACTCCTAAGAGATTGACCGCATACGTTGACCTGTCAAAACAGCTGCTTATCCAGGAAAATAGAGACGTGGAAGGATTGATTCGTCAATTAATGGCAATTGCTATTGCTCAAAAAATCGAGAAAACAGCATTTGCGAAAGACGTTCATGCCGATAATGTTCCTGATGGTATATTCCAGGAAGCTAATGTTAGCAATACGATAAAAGGTGATATGTCATGGGGGCAGATTGTTGCTATGGAAACGGCAGCGGATGTAAACAATGCATTGTTTGGAAATTTAGCGTATGTTATGAATCCAAGTTTGATTGGAAAAGCCAAAACTAAAGTTAAGGATTCATCAGGTGCAGGAGGCTTCATTTTTGGCAATGACGGTCAAGGGATGCTGAATGGGTATCGTGCATTAAGAACGAATAATATACCTAAAGAATTGGGAGAGGGCAGTGATGAATTTGGCATCGTGTTCGGTAATTGGGCTGATTATTTCTTGGGACAATGGGGTGCTATTGATATGACGGTGGACCCGTATACTCAAGCGACTAAAGGATTAGTAAGATTAGTGATTAATTCTTATTGGAATATGGGAATGATTCGCAAGGAGTCATTTACAATTGCATCGTTGAAATGATATGGGTAAGTATGTGACTCTGGAGATGGCTAAGATGCACTTGAATATTGAGGATTCGTATACGGATGAGGATTCGTATATCGAGTCCTTGATAGAAGTTTCCGAAGCAAAAATCGCCAAGGAGTTGTGCATCACAGTAGAAGAACTTGCTGACTTGGATGATACCGGAGACATTCCGGCTCCATTGAAGCAGGCTATCTTGTTATCTGTCGGGGGATACTATGCTTATAGAGAGGACATAATTACTGTAAAGAGTAATCCATTGGAACAGGGAACTAAGCATATATTGGAACTTTATCGGGATTATAGTTTATGAGAGCCGGGCTATTGCGAGAGATATTAGTATTCAAAGAACTGAGAGAGCATCAGTCTGAAACGGGTTTTGTAGTGAAGGAATACGAAGAAGTGTTCCGCTGCAAAGGGTATAGGAGAAAGATGTCATTGGTTGTAGATAAGGATGGTATCAGTGCAATGGAGCAGTTTATCGGCAGGACTATCGTATTCCAGGTTAGGGCATATCCCATTATTAAGGATTCGCAAAGGGTTGTATATATGAATAATATATATGAGATTAAAATGATAGATCCTCAAAGGGATAATACCTTGATTTTAACTCTTGGGAGGGTAGATACGTAACTATGGAGCTAAAAGTAATAGACCGGGAAAATATTAATTATCTTGTCCGAAATTTAGAAGATTTTGAAAAAGATAAGGCAATTCGTAGCGGGTTAAGATCTGCCGCATCTGTTTTTATGCGCAAAGGGAAAACCAACCTTCGGGCAAGGATGCGTAAGACAGGCAAGGTTACGGGCAATTTGGAAAGTTCCTTCACAACGCGTGTAAAAAGACGTAAGTTAGGTGCGTTATCGGGCTTCACACAATCGGGTGCTCATGCGCATCTTATAGACATGGGAACGCGAAAACGTCCTCATCCACTTACCGGCACTTCCGGCATTATGCCTGGCAATAACTTTTGGTCTGATGCGCGTAAATCAGAAGAAGTAAAAGCGACACAATATCTGTACGAAGGCTTGAAAAAAGCAATCCAACGGATTAACGAGAGGAGATAGTTATGAATATGTTTGGAATAACCACGGAAATACGTGGAATACTGTTGGCTTCAGCTTCAATTAAGGATGTTATCGGTCATAAAATATATCCGATAGTGGCTCCTGATGGGACAGATGGCGATTTTATAGTATACCAGCGTGACGGGTATCGGCAAGAATATAGTAAGATGGGGGTCGCTCGACAGATACCTATAGTTTATGTAAGCGTGATTAGTGATAATTATGATAGGAGCAATAAAATTGCCTCATTGATATATTCAGAGCTTGAAGGCAGTTTTAAAAATCCCACAATGACGATTCATCTAGAAGATTCGACCGAGGATTATGTCGATAACAAGTATGTTCAAGTCCTTCAGTTTTCTATTAGTTCATTGTGAGCAAAAAGGATGCTAATTTCAGCATCCTTTTTTTGTTTTGTCATACAAAGTTTTGGTTAGTGATATAACTCAAATTTAAATATTATGGCAGAAAAAAAGTATGATTCAAGCAAGGACATGGTTGTCGGTGATAAGTTGATGTTGTTTGTAGAAATCACCAAGGAATTACAGAAAGAGGTGGTTCCGATTGCCTTCGGCACATCGTGTGGCATTGATATTAGTGCAGATACAATTGATACCAGTAACAAGATGTCGGGTAACTGGAAGGAATACCTGACAGGGCAGTTAGGTTATACTGTATCCAGTGAAAGTATGTTGTCTTTAAAAACGGGGCACTTGTCATTCGTGACGTTAAAGGAATTAATGAAGAAGCGCACGCCGATTCCATTTGTAATCGCTAAAACAGAGGAATCTGAAGGCGATTTTCCTAAAGGGGAAGAGTATGTCAAAGGTAATGCGATTATTACTGCATTGTCAATGAAGGCTGACAATGGGGCGATCTGTACAAGCTCTGTAACGCTTCAAGGTACAGGGCCGTTAGAAGACGGTGCCGGTGCATAATTTTAAGTAACAAAGAAGGCGGTTTTACAGACCGCTTTTTTTAAATAAGATATATGGAATTGATTATAATATTGGCTATTAGCTGGATTATACTTCTTCCTTTTTTTATAAAGTGGGCTTTAAAAAGGGAGAAACAGCCGGTTCCGTCTAAAAAAACGATGAAGAATGCTGTTTTTCAGAAATACACTGTAAGAATGGTAATCAGATGGGAACAGCTGATGAAGAAACCTTTCTCCCAGATGGACTATTCGTCAAAGGAAGATATAGATGCATTGCTCTACGTGATGAATGTAGATAGTACTCCTTATACGTTTGAGGTATTTAGGACAGCATTGGAAAATGATGGAATTTTCAAGGATATGATGTTGAGGCTTGAGAAGGCAATGGGTATAATGGCTCAATTTCAAAAGGATAAAGTAGCTGATGATGTACCATCGGATGCGACCTTGTCGTGTAGTATTGGTGAGATAGTATCTATGTTGGTAATGGGTGGGTTAGACGCTCATTATGCGACTGAGGAAATGTCATTATGTGATCTGCCATTGTATATAGAGGCTTATGAAAAAAAACGTAAGGAAGAGATGGAAAGTGCCAGGCTATGGACTTACATATCAATACTTCCTCATATAGATGGAAAGAAGATTTCTTCTCCCCGGGAATTATACCCATTTCCTTGGGAGATGGAAGAGTTAAAGCGTAAGGCCAGGAAAGAAATAGAGGAAAATGAAGAGCAATTGCGAAAATTCCTCAATGGTGAATTA
The DNA here is from genome assembly GCF_948499155.1 of uncultured Phocaeicola sp. Lineage (NCBI taxonomy): Bacteria > Pseudomonadati > Bacteroidota > Bacteroidia > Bacteroidales > Bacteroidaceae > Phocaeicola > uncultured Phocaeicola sp. Next base: position 156,175 of record NZ_CAOOSE010000003.1, read on the forward strand.
TTTGACATGAATAAAATAAATTGGAAGAGTAAATCTGATTAATATGGCAGGCAGACTATCGTTTTCAATAGCAATTAATTTTCTGACAGAAAATTTTAAAAAAGGTACAAATCAGGTAAAAGCCGGATTCCAAGCAATGCAGGCTCAAATCTTAACTTTTGCTGCCGCTCTAGGCGCAGGAGGGATAGGATTGTCTAATCTTGTAACTAAATTTATAGAGGTCGCTAAATCAACTAATAGAGTGACTACGGCGTTGAAAAACGTATCGGGGTCAATGGCTGTGTTTGCAGACAATCAGCGTTATTTATTGGATTTGGCAAAAAAATACGGATTGGAGATAAACGCACTTACCGGAAACTATGCGAAGTTTACTGCGGCTGCAAGTATCTCAGGAATGTCTATGCAGGAGCAGAGAAATATATTTGAGTCACTATCGAGAGCTGCAACAGCCTTTGGTATGAGTGCTGACGACAGTAATGGCGTTTTTTTAGCCTTGTCTCAGATGATGAGTAAAGGGAAGATTAGCTCAGAGGAATTGCGTTTGCAAATGGGAGAGAGATTGCCCATTGCTTTACAGGCTATGGCAAAAGCAGCCGGTACAAGTGTAGTAGGTCTCGATAAGCTGATGAAAGAGGGGAAACTGTTAAGCGCAGAGGTATTACCGAAGTTTGCAGATGCGTTAAACGAGATGATTCCCAATGTGGATACAGATAATTTGGAAACCTCATTAAACCGGTTGCAAAATGCATTCACAAAGCTGGTTAATGAGACAGATATTCAAGGGAAATACAAAGGTCTAATAGATTGGCTTACCGGGTATGTAAAGAAAGCGACAGATAATATTCAGAGTGTTATTACCTATGTGGTTGCGGCTATTGCTGTTTTGGTGACAAGTCGGCTTGTTAATAAATTGATTGTATCTTTTCAAAAGACGGAATTAGCCGCAAAAGCTGCTGCGAGGCGAGCCGCAAAAGCTGCTGGTCAGTCATTCGATGAAGTGGCTTGGAAATCTCAAAAAGCATCCTCTACGATGAAAGCTATGTTTTCCAATGCAGCAAAATCTGTCAAGATAGCATTGGCATCTATTGCCCCAACTGCGATTATAGGAGCAATTGGTGCTATCACAGCTAAATTAGTAAATGTATACAAAGAGGGGAGTAGAATTAAAAATCTATTTAGTTCCTTTAAAAAGGAAATAGCTACAATAGATTTTGCGTCTGATGAGGCTAATTCTTTATCTAAATTATATGGAATAGCAGGGGATATAAACAGAACGATCAAAGAAAGACAGGGAGCATTGAATGATATAAATTCAATGCTGGGAACTAATTACAGCATAGATGGGAAAACGCTAAAAATAAATGGGGATATAAATAAAAAAATAGCAGAAAGAATAGAATTGCTTAAGGCTGTTAACGAATTTGATTATAGACAAAGAAAACAACAAGAATTAAAAGATCGACAATATGAACTAGCCGGTAACATAACAGAAAACTTACAGACAGCAAGGGGTAACGATAATTGGGCGGATTTGTGGGAAGGTCCCGCGGGGCTGAAAACCATTTGGAATAATATACCATTAATAGGATCGCATTCAGATGCGAACATGCAGAAGGATGAACTTTCCCAAATAGAAAAAATGATCGATTACAATCAAAAGCAGATGGATGCTGCGATGGCTGTAATTAATAGAATGGGCGGAAGAAATCAACTGGCAAATTCATCTACTGCGGGGACAGGGGATATTGTTGGTACCGGTAGCAATGATAAAAAAACGCCGTTGCAAAAATTGGAAGAAAAGTCAGCCAAGGAATTATCGGAGTTGGAAGCAAAATTTAAGATTGGTTCTCTTTCTCAAGCTGAATACAACAAGGCGTTGGCAGAGTTGAATATAAAATTATATGCTGAGGCCAGTGGGTCAAATGACCGGAAGGTATTAGAAAGCGAATTTTACAAGGTAAGACAAGAGGCGGCACGTCAGGCGGTAGATCAGATGGGGCAATTAAAAGCCGCGATCGAGTTGGAAAAAATTCAAAAAGAATATTCCGCGTCCTTGGAAAAATTAAAGGCTCAAAAAGAGAATGGTATACTGACAGAGGAACAATATAAATCCGAATTGCAAAGGCTTGCTGTAGAAACCGCTCGCACTGCCGGAGCGATTAAAGATATAGGGATAGAAGGGAAGGCATTCGTCGCAGCAATGCAGGCAACTGCTCAAACTATGAGTGCCCCTGTTAAGGTAAGAGAGAGGGATACGACTTTTGATTACAAAAAAAACGCAGTAGATATTGCTTCGGAAAAGCTGGATTTGGCAAAAGAATACGCGAAAGATTTGCAGGAAGAGTTTCAAAAAGCGGGAAAAACATTAGATGATGAGTTGGCTAAGTCTATGGCCGGTGTTCCTGATTTGGAGCAGGCATTAAAAATAGCTCAGGTGAGGCAGGATATTAAAGACTTAAGTAAGGAGTTAAGAGAGGGTATCTATTCAGGGGTAAAGAATATTGCATCAAGTGCGGATAGAATGGTAAATGCATTTTCACAAATGCAAGACGTATTGGGGGATGAGGATGCAACTGCTTGGGAAAAAGTGATGGCGGTATGGAATACCATGATAAATACAGTAGACAGCATAATGAGTGTTGTTCAAACCATAGAAAACATATCGGAAGTGGCGAAAAAATTAAGTGGTGCAAAAGAAGAGAATGCAAGTGCTGAAGAAGAAGCACTGGGAATCATTGGCGCAAAAGCAGCAGAAGTTGCGGCAAATGAAGCTGCCGCGGCTATAGAGATAGCTACGAGTAAGGCTAAAACTCAAGCTGCCACAACAGAAATGGCGGCAAAGTCGACAGCAGCGTATGCATCCATTCCGTTTGCCGGCGTAGGACTTGCTGCCGGTCAGATAGCAGCGATGCAATCGCTGATCACGGCAGCATCTAATGTCCCTCAGTTCGCCAATGGTGGTATTGTCTCAGGACGCACATTAGCCGAGGTTGGCGAATATCCGGGGGCAAGCAGCAATCCGGAGGTCATTGCTCCGTTAAGCAAGCTGAAAGATATGATAGGGGGAGGTTCTGTCAGCCGGATAAAGGTGGAGGTTGGCGGAAGGGCGGTGATAAGGGGAAGTGATGCCTGGTTGCAGATTTCCAATCACGCAAAAAAAATCGGTAAGAAATTTCCATAAATAGATAATTATGCAAAAATATAGAATTCCATTTTTTAATTTCGATGGAGAGCGTTTGGAAATTATAATTTCCGCAAAAGACTATAGTGGGGAAACAGTAGAATTAAGAGCTGCTCCATCGGCATTTGTCGTTACAGGAGATGATGAGGAATTCATTTACAAGCCCATAAGGACATCTACGGCCTCTGTATCCATTAATGCAGAAACTTTGCTATTGGACCTGTTTAGCATAGATAATCAATATGCTTCGGTGAAATTGTACAAGGATAGTAGGTTGCTATGGACAGGATATATCACCCCCGAGCAATTCACGCAATCTTATGCACCTGTAGTGGATGCCATAGAGATTGACTGCGTCAGTGCCATAGCCACGCTTGAAAACATTAAGTATGAGCAGCAGACAGAGTCGGGATTCATTACCGCAATGGAGTTGCTAAGATACCTTATATCTTCCGCCCATGGTGGCTATGAGTCCGTATATATCCCTTATGTGTATGCGTCTTCCTCCGCTGCTTATTCTTCGGGCGAGAACGTATTGGATAAACTCAGATTCGCGGAAGAGAACTTCACCTCAGATGAATTGATGCTGGATGAAGTATTGACCTACCTCATGCAGTTCTTTTCATGGACGCTGTATGATTACGAAGGCAGCCTGTATATCATCGATGCGGACTATAGCGGTCAGTATCGCAAGTATAATGAGGCATTGACATCTTATACAATGGTGTCGGTGAATGATGCCACATTGCAGGATATCGGCTTCGCCGGCAGCGACAACACCATTGACGTTTTGCCCGGTTATAATAAGGTGACAGTCAAATCCGTCAACAATGTGTTTGAGGACTTGGTGGTTAATGAGGATTACGACAACCTGGAATGGGCGGGCGGTTCGAGTTACAGCGATAAGGATAAGTATGACATCAAGAGGTTTCTGAAACCGAAGGAATGGAAAATGTATTACTACGATCAGAACCGCCACGAAACCATACTGAGTACTAATATTAACGATAACATATTCGGGGCTGTCCTGATGAAGGAAGCGTTGTTCACCGGTGGTGGAGACCCGCCGGGGGATTATAATTGGGCTGACAGCATCCAGATGCGGTCTGCTACGGTAGATGGTGTGATGGTTTTTGACGAATACCGGAAGGAAACCCTGCCTGCCTTTACGATGAGGGGTCCTAATGCAGTCTGGAAGGACGGTGCCATCGGCATATCGGGAAGCATGCGTTTCCCCTCCGACAGCCGCATGAACTATATCTATGACGGTGATATGAATATCTCTGCCAATATTCCTTACGCATGCTCCCTTAAGATCGGGGATAAGTATTGGAACGGCAGTGGATGGCAATCCTCATTCGTCCGGTTTGAAATCGTTTTCGAGACGGACAATATCAAGAACTGGGCGAATGTGAAGAGCACGAAAACGCCCGATATGCCATATAGCGGACTGTCCGGGCACATCATCACTCTTCCATCGGACGTACCGATTATCGGAGAATTGGAATTCACGATGTACTGTCGCAGGCAGAGGGTCGCTCAGGAAGTCGGTTTTATCGCATACGGTGCCGTTTTAAAGGACTTCCGATTTGACTACAAGAAGAAAGACGGAATCATCGATGAAGGCGAAGACGGTGACCGCTTGTATGAGAACGTGGTCAACGATAAGTTCATGTCCGAACTTGACGAAGTTGAGTTCGGCATAAGCTCTTATAATGCGGACGGGGCTTCCTATAGCAAGGCACTGTTGGGAAATGACTTCTTAACGGATAACCTGTATTCCGTCATCGAGGATAAACTTGTCAGACCCGAAGAAGCCTTCATCCGAAGGGTGATTAACCGCTATAAGGCAACCCAAATCAAGTTAACGCAGGTAATAAAAAACGATGGTTCTATCCATCCGTTTACCCGGTTGTATGACAAATCAGCGGTTAATAAGAGATTCATGCTGCTAAGCGGTGTATGGGACTATGAGCGGAATAATATTCAATTATCGATGGTAGAAAATGGGAATTAAGTCAGAAATAAGAATAACAAACAGAATCGTTCCGAGAGAACGTGACGGAAAGTGCGCGTCAAGGACGGTTACGGTTACTTCAGGCGGAGGTAGCAGTGATATAGAAGAATTGTCCGATTGGTTTCTGTCTTCCGTGTCAGATGACGAAGCGAAGGGGGTGATTAATTTCCTCAAGGGAATTAAGATTAGTGGGCATGATTTAAAGCGTATCTTGGGAACAGAGGCGGAAGATGAGGATATTACAGACGATGACATCCTTACAGGGCTGTTTGTTCTTGACCATTTCATTAGGAAGGACAAGCCCGACACTGCCGGTGAGTTCATAACATTTTTGAAAGGATGGTACGGAGGAAATTTTCAGCAAGGATCTACAGGAGCGGGGTTATGGCAGGATGAGCAGGGTGCATGGCATTTGGAGCTTGATTATGCCCATTTCCGCAGGAAGCTGACAGCCGAAGAAATAGAAGTGCAGAAAACCACCCATATCGGTGGCAAACTGATGGAGACCGCTGCCGGAATGTCCTGTATCAAAGTGGAAGACTTGGGAGATTACTGGCGATGCTACATGCGGACTAAGGATGCGGAAGGAAGGATCATATACAATCAGTTTAAGGTAAAGGACCAAGCTTTGGTTGAGACGTTTAACCTGCAAAAACAATCGGACGGGACGCTTGGTAATCACTTCTTATGGCGATTGGTGGTTGCTGTAGGTACGGATTATATCGACTTGTCTAAGGATATATGTGCCGCTGAAAGTGATGCTCCTTTGGTCGGTGATGATATTGTGCAGTTAGGGTACCAAGGTACGGATGATCCGAACAGGCAGAACGCGCAGATATTGGCAGGTGCCGGTGAAGGCTCACCGTATATCAAGCAATATGTAGGCATTAACAGTTTTGTCTTGCCGGAAGAATATACAAGGATTAAGCCTGGAGATAACCTCTTAACCGGGCGTATGAATTTACAGCCGGGTTCCACCGGTTCCGCCAATCTGACCGACCTTCCCGATGAGATATATAATGCCGTGCATCTAGGGTCGGTAAACCTGTTACGGAATAGCGGATTCACCGGTGACTATGAGAGTGAGCAACTGTCTTCTTCCGATGAGCTTATGCCTGACAAGGAACTATATAGCAAGCAATTAAAGTATTGGACAGGTGTAGCTACCGTATCCGCCGATAATGATGCCGGTTCCGGGTATTCCGCCGCAATCGGCAGCCTGTCACAATCGGTGGCCTTAATTAAAGGAGAAAGTTATGTTATATCATTTAAAGCAAAAGGTGCATCAGTGGCTGTTTCGTGTGGCGATTTCAGCACAACTCAATCTCTTGCATCCGGTTATCAGAGGTACACGTTTAAATTCACCTTCAATGGTACAGGTGTGTTTATGCTTAGCGGTACCGCAACCGTTTGTGATATTCAGCTAGAGCGTGGGACCATTGCCACAGACTGGAAGCCATCCATCTTGGATAATGATAAGTCCATGGCAGGTTTTCAGGCTATCAACTATATTGCCAGTGCGATTAAAGATGGATCTGTGGATATCCTTGGTGGTCTGATTTTAGCCAACATGATCCAATTGGGTAATTACAAGGATGGCAAGATGCAGAAGGTTACTGCCGGAGTGAGTGGCATATACAATGATGATGATGATGTGGCGTTTTGGGCGGGTGGCAAACTTGAACAGGCTATTATGACCGTAATGAAGTTCCGTAACGACCCCAATTACCAGCCTACTGATGCGGAGTGGGCGAATATGGCAAATTTTGTTGCCACGCATGGCGGTGATGTATTTTTAAAAGGATATGTCTATGCATTAGGAGGCTTTTTCCGTGGAAGGGTTGAGACCTCTGTAGATGGGAAGCGAATTGTCATTGATCCGGAAAAGAATACGCTGGAAATGTACACGGCAGAAGGACACGCCACCTTGATCTTAAGGTTTGACAAATCATCGGACGAATGGGAATATGGCGATCTCATCTTGCGGAAGTATGTCAATGATCAACTGGCACTCGAAACGACTGTATATCCGGAGCGTATCAGAATACAGAATCATGTTGAAAAAACGGATATCCTGTTAAATCCCAACAACGTCTCGTTTTATGGATCTAAAGGTGAAACATTATTGGTAGGGATGAAATCGGTATATAATGGGGTAAGCGTGTCTAAGTATGTGGCGGATATAAGTTGCAGTCATTGGCCCGGTAAGGATGATGTCGGTACCGGACAAGTCTATGTGGATTATGAGACGGTGGAAGGTATTATAACTAATGGGATTTTAAAAGTAAAGAAATAATATGGAACTCAATACAGTCATTAAAACAGGTACCTGGTCTGATGCTGCCGACCGAATCAACAGTAATTTTAGCAAAACTTCCTCCGAAGTTGAAAAAATAAAATTAAGCAGCACCCGCAACAAGGGGTTGTATCCTACTATCGAAGCGTTGAAGGCTGCTATACCATCCCCGGTTGTAGGTGACTGGGCTGTAGTAGGTGATACCATACCAGGACCAATCTATCAATGTAAAACAAAAGGCACATGGAGTGCCACAGGCACGACAGGAGGAGGTGGAAGTATAGACCTGTCGGGATACTTAACTGCCGAGGAAATTGACGATGTAACATCAATATTATAGTTATGAGAATCAATTATCAGTCCGATTTTAAAATCATAGAGAAAAATCTGAATGGAGACCTGAAAACTCCTTTCCGGTTTACTTATCAGACAGTATTGTCGAAACCCGTTGTAGCCTCTTTCGACGGACACGACTACAAGAACTGTCGCAGGCTGGATGATGGCAGCCTGCTGGTTATTTTTGATAATCATGGCATGCGTCCAGGCAACCTGACGGTCAGACGCGAGTATTACCTTACTGATGCTGATTTTGCTGATGGTATCTGTAACCTTGTATCCATGGAGTTTACAGGCATCGTTCTTGTCAATGGCAAGTCTGACGACAGTACAGGTACAATTGACGTTTATCCTAACTATCAGAAGGGCGATAAGGGAGATCCAATGACATGGGATTCCATGACAGAGGAACAGCGTGCTGAATTAAAAGACTCTGTGGTAAAGGATGTACAGAATGAGATGCTTTCTTCCTCTCCAATTTCCGACAAGGAATACGAAGATGTATTGAGTGGTTTCCTTTAATCGGGAATCGATAAAGAATAAATTTACGAATTAAAATAAGAATTATATGGCTAAAATTCATAAACTTACCAAAGGCGGGCAGACTATTTACCCTGCTACAACCACTGATGCGGTGGTACATCCGACTACTCGTAAAAACCTTACGGAAGAACTTTCCGGGTTGTCAAATTACAAGATTTTAGAATGGAATACAGACGTTGCAACAACTCGTAAGCAAGTTTTAAAAAAAGAGCGCAAAATCGGAATGAAAATAAGCTATAATGATCCTGAAAATGGATGGATTAATGAGCTGTTTACTGGTTCTGCGTTGGATGACTTAACATGGAGCAATGATAGAAATTGGATAGAATCTCTTGGGAAAAATGATAATTACAGTGTCAATGCCAGTGATTATGCCGATGGGGTTAAGGAGGCTTATCTGAATCTGCTAAAATCGGGGCAAAAACAATTCAATCTATTTTATTTTTCTAGCAAATATAAAAACATCTCTTTTATTCAGGTTTTCGGAACCGCAGAAGCCGATGGAACATTGATCATTAGTTACAATGCTAAAGAGTATAGGTATCCAATTATCACCGGTGAAACCGGTGATGAAATAGCATCAAAAATCATAGATATAACAGAAGCTACCATCATTGTTTTTGACAACTTGATAAAATTGGAATGTAAAGTTGGAGGTACTAATCCTGCCACTACTGCTAAATTTGAAAACAGTATTAAAGGTCTAAGAGTAGCGTGTGCTAATCAGAATGTGGATAGAGCATTTAATCCCTATGTAGGTTACAAGCTGGATGATAGATATATAGGTGGAACTGATATAAGGTATTATGATTCTGTTAAAGAGAGGGCTATAGAGAGGGCAAATCCATCATTTATTCAGTCAATTGTTCTTAACGAGAGTGAGAGCGTGACAATAGATGAGGATGGTACCGTTAAATGGTATTGCAAAAACCTTATCAGGGATTATAAGGGGAATTATGTTACCTCGAGAGACTATGAATGGGTTGTAAGAGTCGGATATGTATTAGGATATAAGTGTTTGGTAAGTTTTAATAAAACAATTTCTCTAGTTATAGATATTATACGTATTGCTGATTATGCAGATTATAAGTATAGCTTTGTGCCAATTCTGTTTAATTTTAGAAAAGGAACTTATACAGGATATGTGATTGACGAAATTGAAAAAAGAAACGAATCTTTAAAACCAAAGGGCTACGGGATTAAATCCGGATATATCCAGTATGAAAAAAACTTATCAGATGGTTCTGTTAAAATCATTAATCATGAAACGGCATCCTATATTAAAGAGGTAAGAGTGATATATGACGGTATTAAGGATAGAACAAATGAAAAGTATAGCATTGTTTGGAAAGAATTTACAATTCCTAAACATGGAGTACTTGTGTATGATTTTACCAAGGGAATTATTTCGGTAAAAGAAAGTTTACATAATATGTTTACCAACTATAAAACTCTTTCAACCGAAGTTGTCCTATTAATAAATTATGATGGTAATCTATGTGGAGGGGAATGGTATCCTTACATAATTGCTTATGATCAGTATCTGGCAACTTATCCAATCAGATTGACCAAACAAATAGGATATGAAGAAATCCCCGTTACGCGAAGAGGATATCATGATTGTACTTTTATAGATGGACAGTTCTGGACGTTTGATAAGGCTGATGATGGCGGTTATCTTGGCATCCTTGATGCAGAGGATTTTTCGCAAATAAAAACAGGGAAAACAGACTTCAGGGACGCCACGGGATTTAAACTTGAACATAAATCCGTAGATTATAATCAAATAAACAAAGTACTTGCTATAGGTAATGGATCATCCCGATCTGTCAGTGGTAATAGTCATATATACTTATTTTACGAATTTCTTTCATGGCCGGATAAAGGTGAGACCATTAATTTTAACAATTGTGGAAAATATGTTGATGTAGATGTCTCAGAACTTGGCGTTAAATCCTACGGATTTTGGGCAGGTGCAGATGATATGATGTATATTTCCATCAACAAATTTGAAGACATATATTTAATCCAATTAGGGAAAGGTACCAACAATTTAGGTAGTGGTAAGTATAGTTATATAGATAATGAAACATTTAATGGAACATTTAAAGTTGTTAAAGGATGGCATCAGGATAGATATAAGGAATATGGAGCACATGGAGGACAGTATTATAACGGAAACTTATATATTGCAGATAACCATACAGGTTATTGCCAAATATTCAAGATGTTGCTTAATGATGATGGCTCTCTACAATTTGAGAACATAAACTTATGGAAGTACACTCCTGATGGGACACGGTTGCAGAATACAGATATTGATGGACTGGCCATCAAGGATGGATATTTTTACGCACAACCCCTTGTCAATAACTCGGGTAAAGGTAATAGACTAATAATTAAAGCTCCGATACCAGGATTGTAGACTAAACTTCAAAAATTCCCTGCTGCCTGTGAAGGCATGCAGGGAATAAAACTTATGCAACGACCTCGCTAGGTCTGTTGGGTTATGAAAAACACATGCAAATATAGTATTAATCTTAAAAACAGACAAAATGAAAGATGTTATTTACAATTTTATCCAGCAGCACATGATGACACACATCGTGCTGATTGCCTTATGTATCGCTGTCACTATTGGGGCTATGTTTATAGACCTGTTGACCGGAGTGATGAAAGCCAAACAGCGCGGTGAGGCAAGGACATCGACAGGTTACAAGAAAACGGCTGTCAAGGCAAAGAAGTACTTCACACCGTTCTTGGAGTTGTGCTTTATCGACTTACTATGCTGTGTCGTTATACCTTTCCCTGTCTTCTCTATGATTTGGACAGTCTATTGTATATTCTGCGAATTTATATCGGTAAGGGAAAAATCGTGGGAAAAGGCGGAATTGAGGAAAGCAGAGAAAACAATGAGTGTGATAATTGAAAACAAGGAAGAAATCGCAAAATTGGCTGCACGGATATTGTTTGAATCAAAGAAGGAGGAAAAGAAGGAATAAAAAAAGCCGGTATCGCTATACCGGCATAGTTATCGTCATACCTTTTATGAAAAGCAGTATAATTAAATACTGTCGCAAACATACATAAATTATTAAATATAAAAAATATATAATATGAAATTAAGAGTAGAAAGATTATGGAAGAAACCCGCTTATACGGTGGGCAGGCTGTTCGTAGACGGAAAGTTTTTCTGTAACACATTGGAAGACACCGTCCGTGATTTGAGCAATGAAAAGAAGGTATATGGCAAAACCGCCATCCCTTACGGAGAGTATAAGGTGGTATATAATTGGTCTCCCAAGTTTGGCAGAAACCTGCCACGATTGCTTAACGTCCCTGCCTTTGAAGGCATCTTGATACATCCGGGGAATACTGCCGATGACTCTGCCGGCTGCATACTTGTCGGAAGGAATACGGAAGTCGGGCGATTGACCGAATCCCGATATACATCCGATAAGCTCAATGTGCTGATAGAGGATGTGCAGAGAGGGGGAGAAAGCATTACAATTGAAATTGTATAGAGCAGCTTGGTGGGGTTGAAAGTTAAAAACCAAATTGAAATGAAATGGCTTCCTTACATATTACTGATTGTACTCGCTTTCGGTTTAGGATGGTTCGCAAAGCCATCCCCCGAAGCAGTTATAGAGGCAAGAACGGATACGGTATTCAGTTCAAGCCTTGTGATAAGAAGGGATACGGTTCCCTACTACCTTCCTACTCCTTTGATTTGCTGGCACACGGGCGATACTATCCATGTAGGTGATACGGTGCTCCCTGTCGAGCAGAAGATATACCGGGACAGTAACTATACGGCTTATGTCAGTGGTTATAACCCGAACTTGGACAGTTTGAAGGTATATCCTAAGACTGTCACGGTTACTAATGATATCCATCATGTGATGAAAATAAAACCTCGTAGATGGGGTATGTCAATCACTGCCGGCTATGGATTTGGCAAGGATGGGCTATCACCGGCTGTCGTGGTTGGATTAAGTTATAGAATTTGGTAAAATGTATAATATGGACGATATTCAGATTTTCAAGAATGAGGTTTTTGGCGAAGTGAGAGTAGCCGGGACCAGTGAAGAACCGTTATTCTGCCTTGCGGATATTTGTAGGATACTTGATTTACATACAGGTATGACCAAACAGAGGTTAGATGCAAAGGGTGTAAGTTTGATTGACACCCCTACAAATGGAGGTGTACAGCAGCTTATATATATGAGCGAAAAGAACCTCTATAAAACGATTATGCGCTCAGACAAGCCACAAGCCGAACATTTCCAGGATTGGGTATGTGGCGAAGTCCTTCCTTCTATCCGCAAACATGGCGGTTATCTTACACCCGACAAAATAGAAGAGGTATTGAGCAATCCGGATACCATTATACGTTTGGCGATGCAACTCAAGGATGAGCAATCCAAGAGAAGGGATGCAGAGCAGCATATAGCCATCCTGACGCATACGAACAAAACCTATACGGCTACGGAAGTCGCAAAAGAAATAGGTATGCGTTCGGCTGCTGAGTTGAACAGATGGCTTGAGAGTGAGAAAGTACAGTATAAGGTAAACGGAACATGGGTGCCTTGTGCCGGTTATGCAAATTTGGCGTGGTTTGAAATCAAGCAGGAAGAGCTGGACAGTGGACGTATAATTTATCATAGGAAGATAACCGGTATTGGCCGTGACGGAATCATTAATCTTTATCAGAAGGGAGGGTGAGATGAAATAAGACATCATATCGGGAATTATTCTCGCAATACTACGAGTAGAAGCGTAGTAATAACAAAAGCAGTTCTTTTACGGCTTAGAATGAAAAGAAAGCCGTCCTCCTTAATGATTGACAGTCGACAGGAGATGAACACCCAAGGCATTGTTTACGGCTTTCTTAAGTTATAAACAAGTTCTTGGGTGTTTTGTTTTCCAATCTTTAAAAAAAGTATCGATGAGAATAGAGGAATTATATCAGGATATCATAATTATGGTATGTAATGTTACAGGTATTGATGAGGCTGACATATTGCATAGCAACCGCGAAGAGTGTGCCGATGCCCGATACCTCCTTGTAATGGCGTTATCCAGGATGATGACCGATGAGGAGATTGGCAGGGTCATACACAGGACCAGGCAGGGTGTATCTTATATCCGCTCCAACAGGGCAAAATTAAGCAAGTGGATTGTGGCAAGCAATTGGCAAGTAATCAGCAAGTATATCGCAAGCAAGTATTTCATTTGCCGCTGAATTATGGCTTTCTTTGCATGTAGCCCAACGAAGGGCTGCAATACAAAATACAAGTTATATGGAAGCAGAAGTAAAACAAGTAATCAAAGAGAAGGAGTATGTCCATGGCGAAGATCGTAAGGAATATGCTTCTAAGGGCGTGGGTAACGCAGCATTGACTACCGGTATTATCGGTACGGCTCTGGGTGCAGCCGCATTATGGGGTCGCGGAGGTCGCATTTTTGGCGGTGGCGGTATGCCTGAGAACGTAAACATCAATACGGTCAGCGATGCCATTGCCGGACGTTCGGGCGTGGCTCCTACGGCATTTCAGGCGTGGGAGAAGGGATGTGAGGAAGCTTTGAGTTTGACCAATACCATTTGGGGGCTTAAGGTCAACACTCAGGAACAGATGTACGCACATCGCGAGATAGACATTAACGAGAAATGGCAGCTCTACAAGTCACAGGTAGACGGTGACTTCGGAAATTACAAGGTTTCCCGTGACCTGTACGATAACATGAATGACAAGCTGAACACAGCTGCATTCGGTCTGTACAAGGGACAGCGTGACCTTTACGACACACTCAATGAACGTTACTCCGCCAAGTTCTGTGAGCTGGACAAGAAGGTATACGGAATGGAAGTTGCCAACCTGTACCAGAACAAGATTATTCAAATGGGCATGGATAGTGTCCTGAAGGAAAGTATGTGCTATACGGACCGCAAGACATGCCGTGCAATCTATGGTGTGGTGGGTTTGCCTTCAACCCCGACAGTCAGCGTGCTGGAAGGGGCGAACCCTTACGGATGCAACTGCCGCCCGCAGTCAACCGCACCAAACGCGTAAGACGTAAGAAACGTTAGTGGTAAGTCCCTTCGGGGGCATACCACTTTCTTTATTAACCACTGACAAAAAAATAATGAATATGTTTGAAAATGATCCTCTACTTACATCCGGGCGTAACCTGGAACAGTTGGCGCAGGAAAATGAGATGTACCAGCAGAAGTTACAGGCTTTGCAGCAGTTTCCCAAGACGCAGCCCGTACAGCATACCGCAACTCCTGTTTGGGATGAGATAGACCGTATTGTCTCATCTCTCAACGAGCAGGAGCGTGGGGTCCTCAGCAACAATAAAGAATACTACGATAACAGCATGGCTATACAGGAGATGGTTAATGCCGAACTGCTTCTGCTGGTCAAGGGCAGGATAGAAGCGTCTGCCGAAGGTAAGGCCATATTGGAGCAGCAGCTGTCATTCGTAAGGCGGACGTCGAAAGCGGCCAAGGAAGAGACCGCCAGGCGTGATGCTCTGTTCAGGGAGTACGTGACGGAACATAGTGATATGACATGGCAGGAGTTCATCGACTGGAAGAATGGAAAACCTCAATCTAAATCAAAAAAATGATGGAAGCAAAGAAAAGTATAACAGAGATTAAGGACAAGATGGCTGATTCGCTGTTGTTGTGGGTTGATGACAGGATTGACACGCTGGTTGAGGCTAACCCGAAGCTGAAAGTCGCTTCGGTGTATTTGAAGAGGGGTGCAAAAAACTATATCGCCAAAGAAAGAGACAACCTGAATACAATGATTGACAATGCCTCTTTGTTTTTGTGTGACGAAAACGGCAACATTGATGCGGATATGCTGTTTAATGACCTCATAGTAATGTTTCGCGAGATGGATGAGATGCCGTTCGGGAAAGGTTTTATCCGTGGAACTATAGGTAAGGGAAATATCCGCATTGCTCTCCCCGATAATCCGGTATCGAATATCCTGTTTGGCAATACAGGGGCTATCAGGATAACAGATGCCGATCTGATAGAGCTTAAGAAGCTGATGATGGAATGACATATTGAAAGCAAAAATAAACGTTTGCTGTGACAATTTGATATACCAAAATACTTCTTTTTGCCTATCAAAAAGACACAAGTGTCCAGAGAAAACAAAACAGATTGATAATATATAATATTAACGACATGGAATATAAGGATATGATTAGGGATGCCAAGGCTAACGGTGTAGCCTCCGACAAGGCGATGTGGCAGAGCGTGGACACATTGAGTGATATGCTGTGTATTCTCAGGGATGAGCACCCGGATGAATACTGGCATTTTATGCGCAAGCAGCACTCCATACTGTACGGCAACCACTACGACAGGAATTTTGCCGAAATGGATGTAGAGGGTATACGTTATACAGGACCGTCCGGTGAGAAGAGAACCGGTGCCCATTGGACTGCCGATCAGATAGAGGAAGCTGCAAGAGGGATGTCTTTCCCTTCGGGTACAACCAAGTGGGATAAGTATGTCGCGTTTAACTCGTTTTACGCCGATATGTGTATGGTCTGTGATGATGCTCAGATCCTCAAGGGTGCCCATAGGTTTTACTTTGCCGACGAAGACGCTCCGCAAGGCAAGATATGGGTGTATATGGCTGCAATGTATGACGCCGGGAAGTAGGTGTAGGGATATTCTTGCAAAGATTGGGCATGCACTGGGTTGCAGGGTTGATTTTATAGAGGATAAATAGATTGAAAAAGTCCCCGGTTTGATGAAATCGGGGACTAAAACAGGGACTGTTTAGTAAGGGATAAGATTGAATAAAAACGCTGTGATAAATATAAATCCGCTTCACGGTACTTTAAAACAGCGTATTACGCGATAAAACGCAAAACGACGGCTATTAATTAGTTCTCATCGGGTGTACGAATTTAGCAACCTCCTGACAGACTTCTGTCAGGAGGTTTTTTCTAAATAATACTTTCCCTCTGTGAACCTTTTTTCTTCTTTCTAGTTATTCCATTATGAAACTTTTGAAAAAGTCTCTTATTATTTAGCTTTTTCTTAAAAAATAACGCTAATAAATGATATTGTTTGTTTTATAGATTGTATATATTAAAAATGCGAGTATATATTCGCCTTGCAGATTAAAATATTTGTTTATATGGTTGTTTTGAGACTGACGATTAATTAAACTTATTTATTTAAACATTAAATTATCAACTAAATCTGAGATTCATGAAGAAGGCTCTCTTTTTAATGATGTGCTTATGCTTCTCAATTAGTGTATTAGCACAAGCAAAGACGGTAACGGGAACGGTGGAAGATGCTACCGGAGAACCGATTATCGGGGCAAGTGTTCTGGAAATGGGCACAACAAATGGTACAATAACTGACGTAGACGGTAACTTTACTCTTCAAGTTCCGGAAGGAGCAAAACTTGAAGTGAGTTTTCTTGGTTACAAATCACAGCAAATTGTGGTGGGCGCACAGAGCCATTACAAGGTGGTGTTGAAAGAAGATACTGAGGTGTTGGATGAGGTAGTAGTTGTGGGATATGGTGTGAAGCAAAAACGCTCTACTATGACTACGGCTATTTCAAAAATGGATAATAAGGTACTCGAAAATGCAGCGATTGCTAATGCGGCACAGGCATTGCAGGGGTCTGTCAGTGGTTTGCGGGTGACAAATACATCCGGTGCTCCGGGTAGTTCGCCCACTATCGTACTGCGTGGTGGTGCCGGTATCGAATCTGCCGGAAGTCCGCTGGTGGTAGTAGACGGAGTTGTTCGCTCGATGGATGATGTCAATCCAGCGGATATCGAGTCAATCCAAGTATTAAAAGATGCAGCTTCGACTGCTATTTATGGTGCCCGTGCCAATAACGGTGTCATTTTGGTACAGACCAAGAAAGGAAAAGAGGGGGTTGCCCAGATTTCTTATAAATTTAAGGGTGGTCTGAACTTTGCCCGCAAAGGATATGAATACATGGATGCCGAAAACTACATTAAATACGGACGTTTGGGACGTCAGTATTCGGGTGGTAGCTTATCACAAATTGATGGTATGCGCGGTTATGGTGCTGTGTACGGTCAGAATAACCCTGAACAATTTTCTATCAGATACCTGGATGGCAATGAAGATTTACTGCAGGACGGATGGAGACAAATGACTGACCCTATTTCGGGCAAGCAAATTGTGTTTAAAGATTATGGCACTACTTTGAGAGATGAAGTATATAAAGATCCTGCCTTCACTCAAGACCACTATCTGAACTTTACCGGCGGTAATGAAAAAGGTACTTTTGCTGCATCGTTGGGCTATTACTCGGAAGATGGTACTGTAAAAGGTACTCAGTACAGACGTTTTAGCGGTACATTGAACGGTAACTATAAAGTATTGCCTATCTTGAATATCAAGGGAGGGGTGAATTTCTCTACTTCAGAAGCTCCGCAATTGTATTATGATGATACGGCTGACTTGTTCGAACGTTTACAGAGTGTGGAACCGACATGGAATCCTTTCCTGCCGGATGGTTCGCCCAACTATGGTTATGGTAAAAGAGATGGTAACCCTTTGTATTGGCTCGATAAGTTGACTAATAAAAACAATACCCGCCGCACTACGCTGAATATTGGTGCCGATCTTGAGCTGATTAAAGATAAATTGTATTTGAGAGAAAACAGCTCGTTATATTATTCAGATTATACGAAAGAAACTTTTGATAAGGCGTATCGTGACTATTGGAATGAAAATACGCAGCGTAAAGCCTCTTTCGAATATACACGTACTATTCAGCAACAGCATAGTTTGCAGTTGGAATATACCGATACTTTTAAAGAGAA
This sequence comes from uncultured Phocaeicola sp., assembly GCF_948499155.1. Lineage (NCBI taxonomy): Bacteria > Pseudomonadati > Bacteroidota > Bacteroidia > Bacteroidales > Bacteroidaceae > Phocaeicola > uncultured Phocaeicola sp. The sequence goes on from NZ_CAOOSE010000003.1 coordinate 174,400, forward strand.
GCATAATGTTTCTGCCATGGTGGGAGGTGAATACTTTGAAAATCAATATTTGCAATATAAAGGCACAGCCGATGGCGCTCCTTTCGACCAGATACCGACATTGAATGTTTCCGGCCGTGATAATATGTGGTCTTATTCTTACCGTCAGGGATATCGTATCGCTTCCGGTTTTGCACGTGTGACTTATGATTACGAACGGCGTTACCTGTTTACTGCTGTGATGCGTTATGACGGTATTTCTAAATTGTCGGATAACCGTTGGGGCTTCTTCCCCGGTGTGTCTGCCGGATGGAATGTTCACGAGGAAGCTTTCTTTAAGGATAGTGAGCTGGCAAAAGTAGTATCTACTGTGAAACCCCGTATCTCTTACGGTATCAACGGTAATGTAAACGGCATTGGAAATTATGATGTGTATGGAGTTTATGATAAGCAGACTGCTTATAATGGAACGACAGGTATCTTGAATACGGGAGTGATTAACTCAAAATTAAAATGGGAAAAGAGTAAATCTTTTGAATTGGGGCTGGATTTGGGATTCTTGGATAATCGTTATAATTTGATATTGGATTATTATAACCGTACCACATCCGATTTGCTGACTAATGTTAATTTGCCGGGTTATACCGGTTTTGATTCTTTCAAAACAAATTTGGGAAGTCTTCGTAATACCGGTTTTGAAGTGGAAGGTAACTTAAGTTTGATTCGTAATCCGAAAGGCTTTAACTGGGATTTCTCTTTTAATGCTTCATTGGTACATAATAAAATTATTAAGCTTCCTTATAATGGAAACGAAAACAACCGCCAGGGCGGTACTCAGGTTTTTGACCCTAAAACACAACAGGTGATTTGGGTAGGCGGTTATCAGGAAGGGCATACCATGGGAGATATTTATGCTTATAAGCAAGTGAAGATTCTTAGTGATTGGAATGAGGTGAATACCATGGCAGGTGATTATATTGATATGATTGCCGGACTTTATGGACCTAACGTAAGTGATGCCGATAAAAAGAAGTATGGTTTGACAAAACCCATTGAACCGGGTGATGTTTTGTGGGCGGATTTGGATGGAAACCATAAAATAGACCAGCTGGACCGCGTGAAAGTAGGTAATATTTATCCTAAATGGACAGGTGGTTTCTCTACTACGCTTTCTTATAAGAATGTGTCTTTATACGGACGGTTTGATTTTGCTTTGGGACATACTATTCTGAATATGGTGGCTATGCGTTCTTTGGGACAGTCTGTTGGTTTCAAGAATATAATTAAGGAAGGACTGAAAACTTGGACGGAAGAGAATACGAATACCAATCTGCCGAAATCTTATTATGATGACTCTACCAACAAGAAAAATATCTATCGTGATACGAAGGGTAGCGATATTACTTCTGTTAATGATAGAAGTTCCAGATTCTATGAAAAAGGGGATTATCTGGCCTTGAGAGAATTGACTTTGAATTGGAAATTACCTGTTAACTGGGTGTCTAAGGTGGGCATGACAAATGCGTCTGTGTATATCACGGGTCAGAACTTGTTCTATATCACCGGCTATAGCGGTTCTTCTCCCGAAGCTCCGTTGACTTATCCGGGTGTGGATACCGGACGTTATCCTACACCGAGAACAGTGTTGGTAGGTGCCTCTGTATCATTCTAAGTTTATTATAATAAAAGAAGAAACGATTTATGAAAAATAAGATTATATCATTAGCCATCATGACAGCTTCCCTTTTTACAATGACGGGATGTTTGGATATGGATCCGGTAAGTAGTATTACCGATAAGAATATGTGGGAGAGTGAGGGTCAGTTTACTTCGTTTGTTTATGGGGTACACAGTCGCTTACGTGCAAATTCTTTCAATATGTTTATTTTAGGAGAGTTGCGCTCGGATATTTATAATCCTTCTACCGGATGGACGGGAGAGAGTAATAAGGTGGAGGAAATTACTTCTAATATATTAAGTCAGGAACGTCCGGGATTGAGCAACTTTGCAGGTCTGTATAGTAATATTAACCAGATAAATCTGTTTATCAGTAAAGCTGCCAATACGAATTTGTTAAAGGAGAAAGATAAGGCTTATTATTTGGGACAGATGTATGGCTTGAGAGCATTCTATTATTCCCATTTACTTCGTTCATGGGGAGATGTGGTTTGGACAGACCAACCGAGCACAGGCTTTGAAATCGGTAAACTGGATAAGGCGGCTAGTCCGGCTACGGAAATAATGGAAAAGATTAAAGCGGATATACAAAGCTCGGAAGACTATTTTGGCACAGATTACAGTTTTCGTGAATCACGTACATTTTGGTCGAAAGCTGCAACACTGATGCTGAAAGCTGAAGTCTATTTGTGGTCCGGTCGCCAAATGGGAGGTGGAACAGCCGATGCTACAGTTGCTCAGAATGCTTTGACCGACATTCAGAGTCATATCTCCAGAGAAACTCTTGATTTGATGCCAAACTATACAGACGTGTTTGCTTATGACGATAAAGGTAATGAGGAGATTATCTTTACCATTCATAATAAACAGAACGAAACAGATTTGTTTGGCGGCAGTTGGAGAAATAATCTGGTGCCTCAAAGAGCTACATTGAGTCTTTATTATGATAAAGAGACAGACGGACAGTTTGAATTGAATTTCAATGGTAACATGTATTATCCTATAAGAAATGAGTTGTACGACAACTTTGATGACTTAGATACCAGAAAACAAGGAACTCTGAAAGCTGCTTTTACAATGGATGCACCACACGATTATGTAGGATGTTTCCCTTATAAATATCGTGGCACTACCCCGTCGGGAGCTTCAGAAAGACTTTTTGCCGATGATTTTCCTGTATACCGTTATGCCGATTTATTGTTGATGTTGGCTGAAGCCAAGTCGTTGACTGGAGGAGATCCGACTACCGAAATCAATTTGATACGTGCCCGTGCTTATAAGACTAATTATGATGCGGCCACAATGGGGTATCCGAATATGGCAGGTGACAAAGACGGTATCAATGAGGTTTTATTGAGAGAACGCTATAAGGAATTTATGTTCGAAGGTAAACGTTGGTATGATTTGCGTCGTTTCGGCAATGAATATGTATTTGAGTACACTACTGCCGATGCTTCTTACCCTCAACGCTTGTTGTGGCCTATCGACAAGAATACATTGACAAATAACCCTGCTTTGGAACAAACTCCGGGATATTAATCGTATTTCTTGCCTAAATAATAAAATAAAGGTGGTTTTTTATCATAAAAAGATAAAGAATCACCTTTTTATTTTCATATTACAATAAAATATTTTATTTTTACCCGCGTAATTAAACAATAATATTATGAAACGAAATTCTTGGTTGTTAGGAACTCTTTTATTCCTCTCTCCTTTACAAATGAGTGCTCAAAAGCAGGATACGGTTGCTGTGCGCGAAACACGTATCCCGGTATTGATTGAACGACAGGACAATGAACTGTTTAATTTGCGTATAGATGCTACGCAAAGTCAGGTGTTGAATGATGTGAAACTTAGTTTCGGCAAAGAAGTGAATCTGAATGAAATAGAAGCAGTGAAGCTTTATTATGGCGGAACAGAAAGTGCTGAGAGAAAAGGAAAAACTTATTTTGCTCCCGTTGATTATATTCCAAGTAATACTCCGGGTAAGACATTGGCTGCTAATCCTGCTTATTCGATTTTGAAAGCAGAAGTAAAAGCTCCGAAAAGAGATATTGTGTTTAAAGTAGACCAAAAATTGTATCCGGGGGTGAACTATTTTTGGGTGAGTTTACAGATGAAACCGACTGCTTCCGTGCTTGCAAAGGTATCGGCAGAAGTGACAGGTGTAACGATGGATGGTCAGGCTGCTCCGGTGAAAGTGGTGCGTAAAACTGATACTCATTATATGGGAGTTGGTGTTCGTCATGCCGGTGATGATGGAGTGGCAGCTTATCGTATACCGGGATTGGCGACTTCCAATAAAGGTACGCTACTTGGTGTATATGATGTTCGTCACAACAACAGCGCAGACTTGCAAGAATATGTGGAAATAGGTTTGAGCAGAAGTACAGACGGCGGACAGACTTGGGAAAAGATGCGTATTCCGATGTCTTTCGGTGAACATGAAGGTTTGCCAAAAGCTCAGAATGGGGTGGGAGACCCTGCTATCTTGGTGGACAAGAAGACTGGTACTATCTGGATTATAGCAGCGTGGACACACGGAATGGGTAACGGACGTGCTTGGTGGAATTCTCAACCGGGAATGGATATGCATCATACCGCACAACTTATGTTGGTGAAGAGTGATGATGACGGTAAAACATGGTCTGAACCGATAAATATTACGGAACAGGTAAAAGATCCTTCTTGGTATTTCTTGTTACAAGGTCCGGGTAGAGGTATTTCGATGGATGATGGCACGTTGGTATTTGCCAGCCAATATATCGGAAGTGATAGAATTCCTAATGCAGGTATTATCTATAGTAAAGACCATGGTAAGACATGGAATATCAGTTCATTGGCACGTACCAATACGACAGAATCACAAGTTGCTGAAATAGAGCCGGGGGTATTGATGCTGAATATGCGCGATAACCGTGGCGGCAGTCGTGCGGTATCTACTACTACCGATATGGGTAAAACTTGGAAAGAGCATGTTTCCTCTCGTACTTCTTTGCAGGAACCGGTATGTATGGCGAGCCTGATTAGTGTGAAGGCCAAAGACAATGTGCTAGGCAAAGATATTCTGTTGTTCTCTAATCCGAATGATACAAAGAATCGTCACAGCATCACAATTAAGGCAAGCCTTGATGGTGGAGTGACTTGGTTGCCCGAAAACCAGTTGTTGCTGGATGCCGGATGGGGTTGGGGATATTCTTGCCTGACTATGATTGATAAAGAAACAGTAGGTATATTATATGAAAGTAGTGTGGCTCACATGGCTTTCCAGGCTATTAAACTGAAGGATATTATCAAAACTAAATAAATGAAATGTAGATTAACCTGTCTCATAGGTATGATATTTGTCTGTGCTATAATTATAGCACAGACAAATGCTTATCCGTTACTTCCTATGCCACAGAGTTATATAGTAACGGATAAGTCGTTTACAATGGGAAAGGTAAAGCTTTCTACTCCGGTTTTGAAGTCGGAGTGGGAGGCTTTTATTGTAAATGCCGGTGGGGAGTTGGCAGACAAAGCTACTGCTGAGATTAAAGTAGAACTTCTTCCGGTTATTGATGGGGTCAAATTAAATCCGGATGAGGCATATAGATTGTCTGTGTCCGGAAAATTGATTAAGATAGAGGCTGTTACAGAACGTGGGGTGTATTGGGCTTTGCAAACGCTCCGTCAGTTAGAAAAGAAAAAAGGAAAGAAAAGCAACTTTGCCGGTTGTGAGATTGTGGATTGGCCGGCTTTCCGGATACGTGGCTTTATGCAGGATGTAGGTCGCAGCTATATTTCGATGGAAGAATTAAAACGGGAAATAGAGATACTGTCTCGTTTTAAAATCAATGTATTTCATTGGCATCTTACCGAGAATCAGGCATGGCGTTTGGAGAGTAAGATATTCCCGATGCTGAATGACAGTATTAATACAATCCGTATGCCGGGTAAGTATTATACACTGGAGGAAGCGCGTGAATTGGTGGACTTTTGTAAACAACATCAAGTCATGTTGATTCCCGAAATAGATATGCCGGGACATAGTGCTGCCTTTATCCGTACTTTCCGTCACGATATGCAGAGTCCTGAAGGAATGAAAATCTTGAAACTGTTGATAGATGAAGTTTGTGAAACCTTTGATGTGCCTTATTTGCATATCGGCACCGATGAAGTAGCTTTTACTAATCCTGATTTTGTTCCAGAAATGGTATCTTATGTGCGTTCAAAAGGCAAGAAGGTGATTTCTTGGAATCCCGGTTGGCATTATAAGCCGGGAGAAATAGATATGACCCATTTGTGGAGCTATCGTGGAAAGGCGCAACCGGGTATTCCTGCCATTGATTCCAAATTTCATTATTTGAATCACTTCGATACATTTGCCGATTTGGTTGCCCTGTATAACAGTCGTATATATAATAAGGTAGAAGGAAGTAATGATATAGCCGGTACCATATTGGCTATATGGAATGACCGGATGATTTCAAAAGAAGAAGATATGATTGTTCAAAATGGATTGTATCCCAATATGCTTGCCATTGCCGAGCGTGCATGGAGAGGTGGCGGATCAGAATACTTCGACGGGAATGGAACGATGTTTCCTGATGAGAATACAGAAACATTCCATGAGTTTTCCGATTTTGAAAATCGTATGTTATGGCATAAAGAACATACATTCAAAGGCTATCCTTTTGCGTATGTGAAACAGACTAATGTGAAATGGAACATTACCGATGCCTTTCCCAACGATGGGGACTTGTCAAAAGTATTTCCTCCCGAACAGGAGTTGAAAGAATCCTATGAGTATAAAGGGAAAACGTATGGAACACGCGAAGCTATTGGTGCCGGCATTTATCTGCGTCACGTTTGGGGAACATTGGTTCCGGGTTTTTATAAAGATCCTAAGGAAGACCATACCGCTTATGCTTATACATGGGTTTATTCTCCCAAAGATCAAGAAGTGGGGTTGTGGGCCGAGTTTCAGAATTACAGCCGTTCCGAGATGGATTTGGCCCCATTACAAGGAAAGTGGGATTATAAAGGCAGTCGGATATGGATTAACGATCAGGAAATAATGCCTCCCGTGTGGACAGCCACTCATCGGGTAAAAAGTAATGAAGTACCTTTGGGTAATGAAAATTGTGTGGTGCGTCCTCCATTGCTGGTCCATTTAAATAAAGGTTGGAACAAAATATTCCTGAAGTTGCCGATAGGCAAGTTTAGAATGGACGAAACACGTCTTGTCAAGTGGATGTTTACTACCGTCTTTGTTACTCCGGATGGTGAAAAGGCAGTAGAAGGATTAATTTATTCACCTAAAAAACAACTATAAAATGAAAAACATTGCTTTACTTTTGTTGGGGCTTTTCTTTGCACTTCCCCAATTTGCCCAAGAACGCAAATATTCTACATTCTATGAGCAACGTGCAACTTTATTCGAAGAACTTCCGGTTACTTCGAAAGATATCATCTTTTTGGGCAACAGTATAACTAACGGATGTGAGTGGGGTGAGCTTTTCCAGAATTCTCATGTGAAAAACAGGGGAATCAGTGGTGATATCTGTATGGGAGTATACGACCGTCTTAATCCTATTGTAAAGGGAAAGCCGGCTAAAATATTTCTTTTAATAGGTATTAATGATGTGGCGCGAGGAACGTCGGCAGATACAATTGTTGCAAGAATCGAAATGATTGTAAAGAAAATAAAGGCAGAATCTCCGAAAACTAAATTATATTTGCAAAGTGTATTGCCCGTCAACGATTGTTATGGTATGTTTGGCGGACACACCTCTCGTTGGCAGGTTGTGAAGCAGATAAACGATTTGTTGAAACCTTTGGCAGAGAAGGAGGGAGCTGCGTATGTTGATTTGTATAGCCACTTTGTGGATGGAGATACCGGAAAGATGAATCCTCAATATTCCAATGATGGTCTGCATTTATTGGGAAAAGGCTATCTGTTGTGGCGTGATATTGTGAAACCTTATGTTGATAAGAAATGAAAAAGACACTGATACTTTTTATAAGCCTTTTTTTCTGTGTTGCTCTTTTTGCACAGAAAAAAATCAAAGTTGCTTGTGTGGGTAATAGCATTACTTATGGTTATACATTGCCCGACCGTGAAACTAATGCTTATCCGGCAAAGTTACAAAAAATGCTGGGGGGCGATTATATGGTTGGTAACTTTGGAAAATCCGGTGCTACTTTATTGAATAAAGGTCATCGTCCTTATATGCAGCAGGAGGAATACCGTAAGGCAATTGATTTTGCCGGTGATATCGTTGTCATCCATCTGGGTATCAATGATACAGATCCGCGAGACTGGCCTAATTATCGTGATTTCTTTATTAACGACTATAGGGCGTTGATAGATTCTTTTCGTGTGGCTAATCCCAAATGTCGCATTTTGATTGCGCGTCTTACGCCGATTGCCGACCGTCATCCCCGTTTTGAGTCGGGCACACGTGATTGGCATGGTGAAATACAATTGGCTATCGAGAATATTGCTAAATATACCGGTGTCCAGTTAATTGATTTCCATGAACCACTGTATCCTTATCCGTTCATGTTGCCCGATGCGGTTCATCCCAATGTGGAGGGAGCTGAAATATTGGCTAAGACTGTATATGAAGGTATTACCGGAGATTTTGGCGGGTTGAAGATGAGCCCGTTGTATACTGACAATATGGTGCTGCAACATGGAAAGCCGTTGACTATTCAGGGTACTGCCAATGCCAGCGATAAAATAACTGTATCTATCGCACATCAGAAACGGAACGTTGTAGCAGGCATGGATGGAAAATGGTCTGTCACTCTCTCACCTTTAAAAGCAGGAGGACCTTATACATTAGCTATTTCTTCGGATAAGGAAAAACTTACCTATAACAATGTGTTGGCTGGAGAAGTATGGCTTTGTTCCGGGCAGTCGAATATGGAATTCTATTTGAATTGGAGTGCGACCGCCAAACGTGATGTGCCACAAACTGCCAATAATAATATCCGTCTTTTTGATATGAAAGCGCGTTGGCGTACAGATGCAGTCGAATGGAATGCTTCCGTTCTTGATTCTTTGAATCATTTGCAATATTATAAAGATACGCAATGGACAGTTTGTTCTCCAAAAACGGCCGGCAATTTCTCCGCCGTGGCTTATTATTTCGGCAAGATGTTGCAGGATAGTCTGCAAGTGCCTGTCGGGTTGATTTGCAATGCCATCGGCGGTTCACCTACTGAAGCATGGGTAGACCGTAGTTCGTTGGAATATCACTTTCCGGCTATTTTGCGTAATTGGACTAAAAATGATTTTATTCAAGACTGGGTGCGTGGACGTGCTGCTTTGAATGTTAAAAAGTCAACTGATAAATTGCAGCGTCATCCCTACGAACCTTGTTATCTGTACGAATCGGGTATTCGTCCTTTGCAACAATTCCCTATTAAAGGTATTATTTGGTATCAGGGAGAGTCGAATGCGCATAATCGCGAAGCACACGAAAAACTGTTTAAATTATTAGTTGACAGTTGGCGCAAGAACTGGACAGATAATGAGTTACCTTTTTATTATGTGCAGTTATCGAGTATCGACCGTCCGTCATGGCCTTGGTTCCGTGACAGCCAGCGTCGTTTTCTGACGCAAATACCCCATACGGGAATGGCGGTGACTTCGGATAAAGGAGATTCCTTGAATGTACATCCTACACATAAGCAGGAAGTAGGGGAACGTCTGGCTGTTTGGGCATTAAACAAGACCTATAATCATAAAAATGTAGTGCCTTCAGGACCGCTTTTCAAATCTGTGTCCTTTAAAAATGGGGCAGCTTATATTTCTTTTGATTATTCTGAGGGTCTTCATGCATCAGATAACAATGAAATTCGTACCTTTGAGCTGGCTGGAGATGACCAATTGTTTTATCCGGCAAAAGCTGTCGTCGTAAACGGCGAATTAAAAATATGGAGTGACAAGGTAAAAGAGCCGACAATAGTGCGTTATGGTTGGCAACCGTTTACTCGTGCCAATCTGGTGAATGGTGCAGGGTTGCCGGCTTCAACGTTCCGTTCGGATGTGAAATAACGATAGGGGAAGCTTTACGCTTCCCCATTGGAACGATAAAAAGATGTAAGATATGAGAAAATTGCGAATGTTAATGATGATGGGATGCATCCCCATGATATTAGGTGCCAAGGAGTATAAGGAGCCTGAGAAGATAAACCTGAATAAAGGATGGGAATTCAACCAGGCAGGCAAGAATGAGTGGTTGCCGGCTATAGTTCCTAGTACGGTACACCAGAATTTGATAAGCTATGGTATCATTCCGAATCCTTTTTATGGTAAGAACGAAGAGAAGGTGCAATGGGTGGAAAAGGAGGATTGGGCATATAGAACTACTTTCAATGTGACGGACGAACAGCTGGCACGTGATGCCGCCGTACTCCAGTTTGAAGGATTGGATACTTATGCTGATATTTATCTGAACGGCTCTTTATTGGAACGTACAGACAATATGTTTGTCGGTTATACTCTTCCTGTGAAAGGGGTATTGAGGAAGGGGGAAAACCGTTTACAGGTCTATTTCCATTCACCCATCAAACAGGCATTACCGCAATGGGAAACAAACGGATTCGACTATCCGGCAGACAATGACCATAGTGACAAGCGTGTCAGTATTTATACCCGTAAAGCACCTTACAGCTATGGATGGGATTGGGGTATTCGATTGGCTACCAGTGGTATATGGCGTCCCGTACATTTGGTTTATTATGATGTGGCAGCTATTGAGGATTATTATGTGCGCCAAGCTTCGGTAACTGAGGAATTGGCGAAGGTCGAGAATCAGTTGGCAATAAATAATATCACTTCTACTCCTCAAAAGGCGGAAGTGACCGTGAGTTATTCTTATAAAGACGGTGAAAAGACAACGAAGCAGAAAGAAGTGACCCTGCAACCGGGTGCGAATGAAATCAATATACCCATAGAAATCGCCAATCCTCATCTTTGGATGCCGAATGGTTGGGGCGAACCTGCTTTATATGACTTTGAAGCTCAGGTAAAGGTGGATGGCAAAGTGATTGCTTCCAAGCAGGAACGTATCGGACTGCGTAATATCCGTGTAGTAAAGGAGAAAGATGCCCAAGGTGAATCTTTCTATTTCGAGGTAAACGGTAAACCGATGTTCGCTAAGGGAGCGAACTTCATTCCCGATGATGCTTCGTTGCCCAATGTCACGCCTGAACGCTACCACCGATTATTCAAAGATGTGAAAGAGGCCAATATGAACATGCTTCGTGTATGGGGTGGCGGTGTGTATGAGGATGATGCTTTTTATAAGGAAGCTGATGAAAACGGTATCCTGATTTGGCAAGACTTCATTTTTGCTTGTACCACTTATCCGTCAGACCCTGCTTTCTTGAAGCGTGTGGAGGCGGAAGCCGACTACAATATCAAGCGTTTGCGCAATCATGCAAGTTTGGCCATGTGGTGTGGAAATAATGAAATCTATGAAGGAATGCGTTATTGGGGATGGGACAAGAAATATACCGACCCTGCCATAATGGAAGGTATGAAACAAGGATACGACAAACTGTTCCGTGAATTGCTGCCCCGCAAGGTGAAAGAATTGGATGCCGACCGCTTCTATATGCACGGCTCTCCTTACGAAGCCAATTGGGGACGCCCGGAGAGTTGGAAGATAGCCGACAGCCATAACTGGGGGACATGGTATGGACAGAAACCCTTCGAGAGTTTCGATACGGAGATACCTCGTTTTATGAGCGAATATGGTTTCCAGGCATTCCCGGAAATGAAGACTATTGCCACTTTCGCCGCACCCGAAGATTATGCGTTGGAATCGGAAGTGATGAATGCCCATCAGAAGGCTTCTACCGGTAACTTCTTGATTAAAAAGACGATGGGGCTGTATTATAAGGTTCCCGAAGACTTTGAACAACTGGTGTACTTGGGCTTGGTATTGCAAGGACAAGGGATGCGTCATGGGATGGAAGCCCATCGCCGCAACCGTCCTTATTGTATGGGCACGCTTTATTGGCAGCTGAATGACAGTTGGCCGGTTGTTTCTTGGTCGAGCATCGATTATTATGGAAACTGGAAAGCCATGCACTATCAGGCAAAGAGGGCTTTCGCTCCGGTATTGGTGGATGCAATAAAAGAAGGGGATGATTTGAATATCTATGTAATGTCCGACAAGTTGGAAGCCGATAAAGATGTCACCCTTCAGTTGCGTCTGATGGATTTTGACGGGAAAGTATTAAAGAAGCAAGAGATAAAAGGTGAAGTGCCCGCTAATGCTTCTACCTTATATTATAAGGAGAAGTACGAGGGAATGACTCCTAATCCAAGGAATACCTTCTTACTGATGACGCTGAAAAACAAGAAAGGCGAAGTATTGTCCGAAGAAATTTATTATTTCAACTTTGCCAAAGATCAGGATTTGCCTAAGGCTGATATACGCTATAAGGTGAAGCAAATGGATGGCAAGTGTGAGATAACACTATCTTCCAAGCAGTTGGCAAGAGATGTGTTTATCGAAATACCCAAGCAGTTGGAACCCACCTTATTGGAGTCTTCTCTTCAGGGAGCAAGGTTCTCTGATAATTTCTTCGACCTGTTGCCGGGACAAACGAAGAAAGTGGTGGTTACTTCCGAGGAGTTGTTGAAAGATGGGAAATTGGATATTCGTATCCATCAATTAAGCGATACTAACTAATCAATTAAGTATATATTATGAAACATTTAATGAGCCTAGCAGGGCTGTCTGTGGCAGGTTTGATGCTTGTATCCTGCAACACACAAGTAAAAGAAGCAAATTATCAGGTTATCCCGTTGCCGCAGGAAATCTCGGTAATGGAACAGGCTGCTCCGTTCATTTTGTCGGAGGGTACAAAGATTATGTATCCCGAAGGCAATGAGAAAATGCAAAAGAATGCAGAGTTCTTGGCAAGTTATATTAAAGATTTGACCGGAAAAAGCTTGACTGTACAAGCCGGTACGGAAGGTAAAGGTATTCTCTTGCAATTGGGAGGGAATGCAGAAAATCCGGAAGGTTATCAATTGAAAGTGACGGATGCCAATGTCGTGATATCCGGTCCGACAGAAGCCGGTGTTTTCTATGGTATCCAGACATTGCGTAAGTCTATTCCGGTGGTACAAGGCATGGACATTGCTTTGCCCGCAGTAGAAATCAGTGACTATCCTCGTTTTTCTTATCGTGGAGCACATTTGGATGTGTCTCGCCATTTCTTCCCGGTCGACTCGGTGAAACGTTTTATTGATATGTTGGCTTTGCATAACATTAACCGTTTCCACTGGCACATCTCTGATGACCAAGGATGGAGAATCGAAATCAAGAGCCGTCCCGGATTGACAGAAGTCGGTTCAAAGAGAACAGAAACTGTAATCGGACATAATACCGGTAAATATGACGGTCAGCCTTATGGTGGTTTCTATACTCAGGAAGAAGCAAAAGAAATTGTTGCCTATGCTGCCGACCAACATATTACGGTTGTTCCTGAAATCGATATGCCGGGACACATGCAGGCTGCTTTGACTGCTTATCCGGAATTGGGATGTACAGGAGGCCCGTATGAAGTATGGAAAATATGGGGTATATCGAATGATGTACTGTGTGCCGGAAATGATGAGACACTGAAGTTTATTGACGATGTATTGGGTGAAATCATTGAGATTTTCCCGTCTGAATATATTCATGTAGGAGGTGACGAATGTCCGAAAGTGCGTTGGAAAACTTGTCCGAAGTGCCAGGCACGTATCAAGGCATTGGGTATAAAGGGTGATAAGAAACATTCGGCAGAAGAATATTTGCAGAGCTTCATTATCAATCATGCAGAGAAGTTCTTGAATGACAAAGGTCGTCAGATTATAGGCTGGGACGAAATTCTGGAAGGTGGATTGGCCCCCAACTCAACTGTTATGTCATGGCGTGGCGAATCAGGCGGTATAGAGGCTGCCAAGCAGAAACATGATGTGATTATGTCGCCGAATACTTATCTGTATTTTGATTATTATCAGTCTAAGGACGTTGAGAATGAGCCGGAAGCCATCGGTGGTTATCTGCCTATCGAAAGAGTTTATTCTTATGAGCCGATGCCTAAGTCTCTCACTCCTGAAGAACAAAAGTATATAAAAGGTGTACAGGCTAACTTGTGGACGGAATATATTCCTACTTTCAGTCAGGTAGAATACATGGAATTGCCTCGTATGGCTGCTTTGGCCGAAGTACAATGGACAATGCCTGCGAAGAAAAATTATGAAGACTTCTTGAAACGTTTGCCGCAACTGGTAGATGTATACGATGTATATAAGTACAATTATGCTACTCATGTATTTGATGTAAATGCTGTTTTCACTCCTAATCCGCAGGATGGAACATTGGATGTAACTTTATCTACTATTGATAATTGTCCGATTTATTACACATTGGATGGAAGCGAGCCGACTGCTGCGTCAGCACAGTATACAGAACCTTTGAAACTCAAAGAAAACTGCACTTTCCAGGCAGTGGCAGTTCGTCCTACAGGAAACAGCCGTGTGGTGAAAGAGGACATCGCTTTCAACAAGGCAAGTATGAAACCTATCACTATGTTGCAGCCGGTAAATAAGCAATATGAATTTAACGGTGCTCCCACTTTGGTGGATGGATTGAAAGGTAATGGAAATTATAAGACAGGCCGTTGGATTGCTTTCTATAAAAATGACATGGAAGCTGTGATTGATTTGAAAGAACCGACCGAAATTCAAAGTGCTTCTATCTCTACTTGTGTAGAAAAGGGGGACTGGGTATTTGATGCTCGTGCCCTTTCTGTAGCAGTGTCCGAAGACGGTCAGAACTTTAAAGAAGTTGCTTCAGAAAAATATCCTGCCATGAAGCAGGATGACAAGAACGGAGTGTTTAACCATACTTTGACATTCTCACCGGTTAAGGCTCGTTATGTCAAGGTGACAGCTTTGACGGAACATAGCATTCCTGCTTGGCATGGTGGTAAAGGCAATCCTGCCTTCTTGTTTGTAGATGAAATTTCGTTGAACTGATTAATCCATAGCTTGTGTGACAAAGAAACAATTATATGGAAATTTGCTGGCTGTATTAGTGGGTGGTTTATTGGCATGCAGTGCATGCCATCACACTGATGCGTCCGGTTCTGAAATATCTCTTGAGAAAATGAACGGCTTCCCTTCGGGGAATGCCGCTTTTCTTAAGGGAGTTTCTGCTTTATATGCAGGAGTAACAGAAGGCCGTTTGATAATGGCGGGTGGATGTAATTTCCCGGATATTCCTGTTGCCGATGGCGGAAAAAAGGTGTTTTATAATGAAATTTATGCCACTCCTTTATCATCGGATACCACCTTCCGGTGGAAACAAATAGGTCTTTTGCCTGAAGCGTCAGCGTATGGAGTAACTATTTCTACACAAAAAGGGTTAATTTGTGTTGGAGGAACTACTGCTGATGGTAGTATATCTGATGTATTTCTTTTATCTTTGCAAGAAGACGCCCTGGTAACCGATACTTTACCTTCTTTACCCGTGACTGTCGATAATATGGCAGGTGCCTTAATCGGTGATTTGCTGTATATCGTAGGAGGAAATGTGGATGGTGTTCCCTCTTCGGATATGTATTCGCTGGATTTGTCAAACTTGGATAAGGGATGGCAGAAAGAGGCCAATGTGCCCGGCGAACCGAGAGTGCAACCGGTATGTGCGGCACAGGGAGGAAAACTTTATGTTTGGGGAGGCTTTGCTCCGGCTGTAGATGGACGCAAGGCAACCTTGTCTGTGGACGGTTATGTATATTCACCCGAGACGAAAGAATGGACTTCGGTAGCGACCCCGGTCGATAAAGAAGGAAAAAGTATTTCATTGGGAGGCGGAGCAGCCGTTCCTTGGGGAGAAGAGGCTATTTTGTGTGTGGGCGGTGTCAATAAGGATATATTCCTGAAAGCCTTGCAGGGCATTTATGCGGGAAAAGAATATCTGTCGCATCCGGTGGAGTGGTATCAGTTCAATAAGAATCTGTTGCTTTACTATCCTGCGAAAGATGAATGGAACTCTTTGGGTGAATATGAACAGGGAGCACGTGCAGGAGCAGCTTTGGTTGCCGACGGAGTTTATACTTATATAATAAATGGTGAATTAAAACCAGGTATTCGTACCAATGAAATAAACAGAATTAAAGAGAATAGAAAATGAGGAAACTTACACTATTGGCAGGTGTGGCGTTGAGCCTGTTGTTGGCGGGTTGCGCCAAGGAACAGAAAGAGACACTTTCTGTGATTCCCGTTCCATTGAGTGCAGACTTGCAAAAGGGTGCTTTTCAATTGAATAATCAAACAAAATTATGGATAGATGCACCCCAAGAGGATAAAACGGTATTGGCAGACTACATGGCCGGCTCTCCTTATCAATTGGACGCTGCTCTGGAAGAAGTGGCCGATAATGCGGTCATTCTTCAACAAGTAGACCGGTTGCTGGATATTACTTCGCCCGAAGGATATGTATTGGAAGTAACTCCGAAGCAGGTAAAAATCCGGGCTACTTCGGGTGCAGGACTTTTTTATGGTGTCCAGACATTCCTTCAAATGGTCAATGAGAAAAAGGAATTGCCGGTAGGAACCGTTACCGACGAGCCACGCTTTGCCTATCGTGGTATGATGCTCGATGTTTCCCGTCATTTCTTTGATGTGAATTTTGTGAAAAAGCAGATTGATGCTTTTGCCTATTATAAACTGAACCGCCTCCATTTACATCTGACTGATGCGGCAGGCTGGCGTATTGAAATAGATAAATATCCCCGTCTCACTGAATTTGCTGCGTGGCGTGAGTTCCCCACCTGGAAAG
Source organism: uncultured Phocaeicola sp. (assembly GCF_948499155.1). Classification (NCBI taxonomy): domain Bacteria; kingdom Pseudomonadati; phylum Bacteroidota; class Bacteroidia; order Bacteroidales; family Bacteroidaceae; genus Phocaeicola; species uncultured Phocaeicola sp. The sequence continues at coordinate 190,902 of NZ_CAOOSE010000003.1, forward strand.
AATGGTGGAACAATGGTCGTCAATATCGTGAAGAAGGTAGTGAGAATGCTTATGGAGGCTATTACACCAAAGAGGATATCCGTGAATTGGTGGCTTATGCCAAAGCTCGTTATATAACCATCATTCCCGAAATAGAAATGCCGGCACACTCGGAAGAAGTATTGACGGCTTATCCCGAACTGTCTTGTACACATGAACCTTATAAGCAGGCTGATTTCTGTGTGGGCAATGAAAAGACTTTTGAATTTCTGGAGAATGTGCTGACGGAAGTGATGGAATTATTCCCGTCCGAATATATCCATATTGGTGGAGATGAGGCGGGTAAAGCATCTTGGCCTACTTGTAAGTTATGTCAGGCACGGATGAAGAAGGAAGGTTTGAAAGATGTGAACGAATTGCAGAGTTATCTGATTCATCGCATTGAAGTGTTCCTGAATGCCCACAACCGCAAACTGTTGGGGTGGGATGAAATTCTTGAAGGAGGATTGGCACCTAATGCTACAGTTATGTCATGGCGTGGAACGGAAGGAGGAATGAAAGCGGTGGAAGCCGGTCATAAGGCTATTATGACTCCGGGTGAATTTTGTTATTTTGATTCTTATCAGGATGCACCGGATTCTCAGCCCGAGGCTATCGGCGGGTATCTGCCTTTGTCCAAAGTCTATTCCTTTAATCCGGTACCTGATACGTTGAGTGCCGAAAAGGTGGGACTGGTGTATGGTGTGCAGGCAAATCTGTTTACAGAATATATTCCGACACCCGAGCATGCTGAAATGATGATTTACCCCCGTGTTCTTGCGTTGGCGGAAGTTGCCTGGAGTGCACCGTCGAAGAAGAATTATGAAGACTTCCATGTACGGGCTCTAAAAGCGGTGGAAGAATTGAAAAAATCCGGTTATTATCCGTTTGAGCTGAAAAATGAAATCGGTAACCGTCCCGGAGCTGATAAGCCGGTGGAACATCTGGCAGTAGGGAAGAAAGTGACTTATGGCCCTGATGCTGCTTATTATCCCGGATATGCTGCCGGGGGGGATACGGCTTTGGTCGATGGTGTCCGTGGTGGATGGACGTATGGTGATAAGCGTTGGCAAGGTTTCATTGACAAGAAAAGAATGGATGTTACGATTGATTTGGAGAAAGAGACGGAACTTCATTTTATCGGTGCAGACTTTATGCAGGTTTGCGGACCGGAGGTATTTATGCCTGCCGAAGTGACAATCTCTATATCCGATGATGGTAAAGACTTTACAGAATTGAAGCATATCGAGCATAAAGTAGTGAAAGACGATAAGGTAACTTTTACCAATTTTGGTTGGGAAGGCAATGCTAAAGGACGCTATGTACGTTATCAGGCAACTTCCGGCGAGTTTGGTGGTTTCTTGTTTACAGATGAAGTTGTAATTAAATAAATGACTATGATACGAAAACTGAGTATTTTGACCGGTGTCGCATTGTTTTCTTTGCTGACTGCAATGGCGCAAAAAGAACCGGCCAATTATGTGAATCCTTTTGTGGGGACTACGAATTATGGGACGACTAATCCCGGTGCGATGTGTCCGCAGGGAATGATGTCGGTTACGCCTCTCAATGTATTGGGGGATGTACCCGAAAATAAGATTAACAAGGACAGCACCTGGTGGTCTACTCCTTACGAGTTCAATAATAAGTATATGACAGGATTTGCCCATGTCAACCTGAGTGGTGTGGGTTGCCCCGAATTAGGCTCTTTACTGCTGATGCCGACCACCGGAAAGCTGAATGTTGATTTTAATACTTACGGAAGTGTGTACAGCAATGAATCGGCTACTCCCGGCTATTATACCAATGTATTGGATAAGTATAATGTAAAGTGCGAAGTGACGGCTACTCCCCGTACCAGCATGGCACGTTTCACTTTTCCGGCAGGACAAAGCAATATCTTGCTGAATCTGGGTGAAGGATTGACAAACGAGAGTGGCGCAACAGTGCGTTTTGTCAATGACCGTGAGATTGAAGGAACCAAGTTGCTGGGTACTTTTTGTTATAACCCGCAAGCTGTATTCCCAATATATTTTGTGATGCGCATTAATAAAGTACCGGCAAAACGCGGCTACTGGAAAAAGATGCGTCCGATGGGGGTGGAAGCACAGTGGGATGACACGGCAGGCAAGTATAAACTTTACACTGCCTACACAAAGGAAATGAGCGGTGACGATGTCGGTGCATGGTTTACTTTTGACTCGACAGTGAGCGAAACGATAGAAGTCAGCATGGGTGTATCCTTTGTGAGCATCGAGAATGCACGTTTGAATCTTGAAAAGGAGCAACCGTTCGGAACTACATTCGACAAACTGCGTGCCGAAGCACGCAAGATGTGGAATGACGACCTTTCACGCATCACTGTCAAAGGCGGAACAGAAGAACAAAAAGGAGTATTCTATACCGCCATGTATCACACTCTTATCCATCCGAATATCCTTCAGGACGTTAGCGGTCAATACCCGCAGATGGAAGGCGATAAGATTCTGACTACCAACCGTAACCGTTATACGGTATTCTCATTGTGGGATACATATCGCAACGTACACCAATTGATGACGCTGGTATATCCTGAGCGCCAAATGGATATGATTCATACCATGCTCGGAATGTATAAGGAACATGGATGGTTCCCTAAATGGGAACTTTACGGACGTGAGACGTTGACAATGGAAGGCGATCCTTCTATTCCGGTTATTGTGGACAGTTGGATGAAAGGTCTTCAGGACTTCGACATCAACTTGGCATATAAAGGTATGTATAAGTCGGCCACTACTCCGGGTAAGGATAACCTGATGCGCCCGGATAATGATGACTATATGGCAAAGGGATATGTGCCGATGGAAAGCCAATATGATAACTCTGTTTCACATGCCTTGGAATATTATGTGGCAGATTATGCGCTGTCTACTTTGGCAGAAGAACTGGGAAAGAAAGAAGATGCCAAGCTGTTCCGCAAACGTTCTATGGGTTATAAGAATTATTTCTGCAAAGAATTTGGCACTCTGCGTCCCATTACGCAGGAAGGCAAGTTCTATGAACCGTTCGACCCCAAAGAAGGAGCAAACTTTGCACCCAGTCCCGGTTTCCACGAAGGAAATGCATGGAATTACACTTTCTTTGTTCCTCATGATATCAAAGGGCTGACAAAATTGATGGGTGGCGACAAGAAGTTCGTAGATAAGCTGCAAAGTGTGTTCGATGAAGGAAATTATGACCCTGCCAACGAACCGGACATTGCCTATCCGTACTTGTTCAGCCGTTTCAAAGGCGAAGAATGGCGTACTCAGAAATTGGTAAAAGAGTTGCTGGCCAAACACTTCACTACCAAACCTGACGGTATCCCCGGAAATGATGATACAGGTACTATGTCTACATGGGCTATTTTCAGTATGATGGGATTGTATCCTGATTGCCCCGGTGTACCCGAATATACATTAACCACTCCGACTTTTGATGAGATAACCATTAAGCTTGACCCTAAATATTGGGGTAAAGACAAACTGGTCATCAAGAAGGAAGGTCATGGAGACTATATCAAGGAAATCAGATTAGGAAACAAGAAAGTGAATAAATACCTTATTTCTCATGATGACTTGATTAAGGCGGGAGAGATAACTTTTGTTGTTACAGACCATATCAATAAATAAGAAAGACTATGAATACTAAACGATTTTTATGTGCCGCGTTGGGGGCTATCTGTTCCCTTGCTTTCATGCAAGCGCAGGTAAGAACCGAGCAGACCTTTGAAAAAGGGTGGAAGTTCACCCGTGAAGACAATGCAGACTTTGCGAAGCCCGGATTTAATGATGCCAAGTGGCAGAACGTTACCGTTCCCCATGATTGGGCTATTTACGGGCCATTCAGTATAAACAATGATAAGCAGGAGATGGCAATTACCCAGGATGGGCAAACCGAAGCAATGGAACATGCCGGACGTACCGGCGGACTTCCTTTTGTAGGAACTGGTTGGTATCGCCTCAATTTTGATGCTCCTTCTTTTGAAAAAGGCAAGAAAGCTACATTGATATTTGACGGTGCCATGAGTCATGCCCGCGTATATATCAACGGACAAGAGGCAGGATACTGGCCTTATGGCTATAACTCATTTTATGTGGATGCTACACCTTATCTGAAGCCGGGAGAGAAGAACGAACTGGCAGTCCGTCTGGAAAACGAGCGCGAATCTTCACGTTGGTATCCCGGAGCAGGGCTGTATCGCAATGTGCATTTGGTAGTGACAGAAGATGTACATATCCCGACATGGGGAACTGTCATCACAACTCCTGTTGTGGAGGACGGTTTTGCAAGAGTCAATGTGAAGACTGACTTAGTAATGCCCAAAGGGAAAAATGTCGGTGATTACCGCATTGTAACAGAAATACTGAATCCCGAAGGAAAGAGAATCTCTTCGGATGACAGACCGGGAGATAGACTGGACGGAACCTTCTTCAACCAGAATTTTGTTGTGTATCATCCTTCTTTATGGTCACCTGAGAATCCGGCATTGTACACTGCAGTTTCTAAAGTCTACGATGGCGAGACATTGAAGGATGAATATACGACTCGTTTTGGTATCCGTACATTGGAGATTGTACCTGATAAGGGCTTCTTCCTGAATGGCAAACTTACAAAATTCAAAGGAGTTTGTAATCATCATGATTTAGGCCCTTTGGGTGGTGCTGTGAATGATGCGGCTATCCGTCGTCAAATCCGCATATTGAAGGATATGGGCTGTAACGCCATCCGTACTTCTCATAACATGCCTGCTCCCGAGCTGGTAGAGGCGTGTGACGAGATGGGGATGATGTTGATGCCGGAATCATTCGACGAATGGAAATCGGCAAAAATGGCGAACGGCTATCATAAGGAGTTTGACGAATGGGCAGAGAAAGACCTGGTGAACCTTATCCGTCACTATCGCAATAATCCGAGTGTCGTGATGTGGTGCATCGGTAATGAAGTGCCCGACCAATGGAATGGAAGTAACGGACCGAAACTTTCACGTATGTTGCAGGATATCTGCCATCGCGAAGACCCGACCCGCCCGGTCACTCAGGGTATGGATGCCCCTGACGCCGTAGTCAACAATAATATGGCGGCTACTATGGACATAGCCGGATTTAACTATCGTCCCCACAAGTATCCCGAAAATTATAAGAAGTTGCCGCAACAGATTATTTTGGGTAGTGAGACTGCTTCCACTGTCAGCTCTCGCGGTGTATATAAATTCCCTGTAACCCGTCAGGCTATGAAGAAGTATGATGACCATCAGTCTTCATCATACGATGTGGAACACTGTGGATGGTCTAACTTGCCCGAAGACGACTGGATTTGGCATGATGACAAACCATGGGCTATCGGAGAATTTGTATGGACAGGCTTTGATTATCTGGGTGAACCGACACCTTATTATACAGATTGGCCCAGCCATTCTTCTTTATTTGGTATCATTGACCTTGCCGGCCTGCCTAAAGACCGTTACTATCTCTATCGTAGCCATTGGAACAAGGACGAAGAGACCCTCCATATCCTTCCTCATTGGACATGGCCGGGACGTGAAGGCGAAGTCACTCCGATTTTTGTATACACCAACTATCCTGCGGCAGAAGTGTTTATCAATGGTAAGAGTCAGGGCAAGCGCACAAAAGACCTGAGCGTTACTCCCGAGAATAGTGCTGATTCAGCCTCTACCGCCGACTTCAAACGCCAGCAGCGCTATCGTCTGATGTGGATGGATACAAAGTATGAGCCGGGAACGGTAAAAGTAGTGGCTTACAATGACAAGGGAGAAGCTGTGGCCGAAAAAGAAATTCACACAGCTGGCAAGCCCGACCATATCGAACTGGTGGCCGACCGTAACGAAATCAAGGCGGACGGCAAAGACCTGTCATTCGTGACCGTGAGAGTGGTAGACAAGGACGGTAATTTATGCCCCGATGCACAACACCTCATCAAATATTCGGTGAAGGGTGCAGGAACGTATCGTGCCGGAGCCAATGGTAATCCCGCTTCATTGGAACTTTTCCATCTTCCGCAGATGAAAGTTTTCAACGGAATGATGACTGCCATTGTTCAAAGTACCGATAAACCGGGAGAGATAACATTAACCGCAACAGGCAAAGGACTTAAATCAGGTAGGCTAGTTTTAATGAGTAAGTAAAAAGATTTGTTTGAATTCCCTCTATCTGTGCCCCGCTTGATTTTATTAAGCGGGGCTTTTTATATTAAAATAGTTAGAAAATAATTCAGGATATCTGCAGCTAACTGTGAAAAAGTTAGTAATTTTGTTCCCATATTTAATATGCTGTTTAGAAATCCTAATTTTATTACTATATTATGTTGACCCAAATCATAAACGCGAAGATACTCACTCCTCAGGGATGGTTAAAGGACGGTTCTGTCCTGATGCGCGACAACAAAATTTTAGAAGTAACAAACTGTGACCTGGCCGTTATCGGAGCCGAGCTGATTGACGCCAAAGGTATGTATGTAGTTCCCGGCGGTGTGGAAATCCACGTTCATGGCGGTGGCGGCGGCGACTTTATGGAAGGTACTGAAGAGGCTTTCCGTACAGCGATTAACGCTCACATGAAGCACGGTACTACCAGTATTTTCCCTACTTTGTCTTCATCCACAGTGCCGATGATTGAAGCGGCTGCCGAAACCTGTACCAAGATGATGGCTGAACCCGACAGCCCGGTGCTTGGTCTGCACCTCGAAGGACATTATCTTAATATGAAAATGGCAGGCGGCCAGATGCCCGAAAACATCAAAGACCCGGATCCGAAGGAATATATTCCTATTGTAGAGAAGTGGGGCTGTATCAAACGTTGGGATGCCGCTCCCGAATTGCCGGGCGCCATGCAGTTTGGTAAATATATCACAGGAAAAGGCATCTTGGCTTCAGTGGCTCATACCCAAGCCGAATATGATGATATCCGTGCTGCCTACGAATCGGGTTATTCTCATGCCACTCATTTCTACAATGCGATGCCGGGCTTCCACAAACGTCGTGAATACAAGTACGAAGGTACGGTGGAAAGTATCTACCTGATAGACGATATGACTGTAGAAGTTGTAGCAGACGGCATCCATGTTCCTCCCACCATCTTGCGCTTGATTTACAAGATTAAAGGTGTGGAACGCGCTTGTGTTATCACCGATGCCTTGTCGTGTGCAGCCAGTGACAGTAATGTGGCTTTTGACCCCCGTGTCATTATTGAAGACGGTGTCTGTAAGTTGGCCGACCGTTCTGCTTTGGCAGGAAGTGTGGCTACCATGGACCGCTTGATTCGCACGTTGGTGCAGAAAGCTGAAATTCCGTTGGAAGATGCTATCCGTATGGCTTCGGAAACTCCGTCCAAGATTATGGGAGTATATGACCGTAAGGGTTCACTTCAGAAAGGCAAAGATGCCGATATGCTCATTCTTGACCAGGATTTGAATATCCGCGCTGTATGGGCAATGGGTAAGCTGGTAGAAGGAACTTATACTCTGTAAGAACAGGCTGAATAAGAACGGAAATAGGACTTTATAAAATCTCCTTTCACACCAAACAGGATGTAACTCTATTGGGGTACAGCATGTTAGGGTGAAAGGAGATTTTTTGCCTCTTTCTTTTCCCTTTAGAAATAATTATTTCCCATTTCCTTTTGCGCATCGTTTATTTATCTATATTTGCCCATACTATTAATCATAAAACGATGTGTGATGAACAAACATTTCTTCAGGCTTTCCTGCTGTTTTTTCATAGCAGCTATATTATCTTCCTGTAGTGGGAATCAAAAGGCTGCTCCAATGACGGAAAATGGCATGACTGTAATTCCCTTTGAATCGGCTGTCCAAGATGAGAGAGAACTGTCGATGAGCGATTTTGTGGCAAACGTAGACTATATTCCTCTGCAAACGGATTCCAATTGCTTAGTCGGTAATTTGTGGGATAACGGGGTTGTCCGTTCTTCAAAATATTTCTTTTTGGCAGTAGGAGACAACTTGCTTCAGTATGCTTTGGACGGAAAGTTTATCCGCGTGCTAGGAGGGATAGGCGGTGGACCGGGAGAATACAATTGGATAAGCGATATAGATGTCAATGACCGGTCGCAGCGTCTTTTTGTTGGCGATATAGGCAAGATAAATGTATATGATACGGAAACCGGCGATTTTATTTGCTCATACCCTACGAATGATGAAACTTTTCAGTTTAAGGTGAAGAACGACAGTACCCTTTTCCGCTTCCTTTATAATTCGACAGGCAAAGTGGCTACCCGGGTCTTGATTTCCGATGCTCATGGCGATACACTTCGCGCTTATCCCCGCCATGATTTATTCGATGTAGAAGAGGGGATGGTCTTTATGATTGGTTCGTCCGACGACCGTTTTATGTATCGTTGCGGAGATGACATTTGCTATCGGGAGAACTATAACGATACCATTTTTACGGTGACCGAACAGGAACTCATTCCGCGTTATGTATTCGACTTAGGCAAATATCATCTGCCGTCCGATTATCGTTTTGAACTTCTTGGCGATGATGATAAGTTTAATTCTCTGGCCAGTTCTTATCTGTCTATTCATCCGATTGAAGTGGCGGATTTTGTATTTATCCCATACGCATATTGGGCGGGAAAAGGTAAACGGGAGAATATGATGGCTATCTATGATAAGCGCAAAAACGAATGTTATAAAGTGGCGGGCGGCGCATTGAAGAATGATATGGATGGCTTGTTTGATTTTCGTCCGGCTATTGCTTTGGATGATTATACACTGTTGAAAGTAGTGCAGGCTTCCCAAGTCCTCAGGTATGCCGAGAAAAATCCTTCGGTCTTGGAAAATGAGAGATTGAAGAACTTGCAGGAAGATGATAATCCGGTGCTGATGGTCGTGACACTGAAGCAACAGCCCTGAGAAGTTTCCTCTCCTTATCTTCGTTGTTCAGCCAAGTAGCCTTTGTCGTTATAGAGCAAATGCATAGCTTCGGAAAGCCTATTGCGATTGCTTAACCACGGAGGTGGTTAAGTCTGCTCACCGCCGTGGTTAGAGTTAGTCACGGTCGTGGTTAGAGTTAACCACGGAGGTGGTTAATGTATATTTTACTTTCGTTGATAAAAGAAGGAACGGAAGCATTGTATGCTGACTGAGTACTTCATATTATTGTATCATCAGCTGTTGTTGATGGATTTCGATGCATCGGAAAAAACCGGCGGAACTTGCCAATGGTGAAAAGGTGAATATGAAGTTCACTTTGTCGGTATTGTTTGGAACTGCAAACAGTGAAATTAATGAAAGAAAACAAGAAAGAACAAGAGTATTTTGTCTCCTATATCACCAAGCAGCAGTGTATTGGTGAAGAAGTATCGGTTGCCGGTTTTCTTCGGAAATATGCTTCCCGATACCATAATGCCGCTTTTATATCATCCGATCCGGTTCAGTTTCCGCATCGCTATCATCGGAAGGAAGATATAGAAATAAGCGGTTTCCTGACAGCATATCTGAGTTTTGGTGCCCGGCCTCAGATACTGAAGGCGGCAGAGAGGCTGGATGCCGCCATGCATCGTAAACCTTTGGCTTATGTATTGTCGGAAGATTGGAAATCGGATTTCTGTGGGGAGGACTCTTTCTATCGTACGGTGTCGAAAAACAAAATGGCAGAATTGTTTCATTGGTTGCATGGAATATATACAGCATACGGCTGTATGGAGGCGGCTTTGATGGTGTGTCGGGAAGGTTCTCCGATGCAGCGTCTATGCCGCTTATTGGGTGTGTCGGACAAGGCGCCGCAAAAGAAACTGAATATGTTTCTTCGTTGGATGATACGGCGTGACTCGGAAGTTGATTTCGGTATTTGGACTTCTTTTTCGCCTTGCGACTTATTGATTCCACTGGATACTCATGTCAGTGAAGTGGCCCATCGGCTTCATCTTACTCAAAGTAAATCTTATACACTGAATAACGCAAAGACCATTACCCGGGCACTTGCCGAGGTCTTTCCGGGCGATCCGTGTCTGGGAGACTTTGCGTTATTCGGTTATGGAATTAATGAAGGAGAATGACTTATATCTTTTCTATTTTTGCCAAATATCCTCCTCCCGAGAGTAAGTCAAGTTTTAGTGTATTGCCGGATTTGATTTTGCGGTTGCTGATGACGATTTGTTTGTAGTCACCGCTTTTATCCGATGCGATGGTCATCCGGTAAGTGCCTTTGGAAAGGAAATCCGTCTTGAGCTCGCCTTTATAGGGCGTTTCACCGTTAAGTACGGAAAGATACCATGTATCGCCGCTTCTTCTGGCTAAAGCTGCCAGTTCTCCGATGCGGCTTTCGGGCAGTACCTTGGTTTCATCCCAAACCACCGGAACTTCTTCGATAAACATCCGTCCCGGACAGGTTAACATATCTTCCATGTCAGCAGCAAAGATCAGCATGGGGGAGGTAAACACGTAGATACTTGCCAACTGATGGGTGAAGCTGACCGAAGGCGGACAGAATTGTCGGAAATTCAATGGTGTATAATCCGCAGCACCTGCCAGCCAACGGGTAAAAGGCAACACTGTATTGTGATAAGGCCATGCCGGACCGGGTGCCCAACTATTCTCAGCTCCTACGGATTCCAATCCGCGTACAGCTTCTTTTGCCAGAAGGTTGGGATATGTGTAGCTGTCTCCCGTTGGTTTGTTTACTCCATGAAAGATGACCATCAAATGTGCTTTGGCTGCATCTTTCAAAATATTTTCCATTAAGTTGACGGTAAAGAGGTTCTCGGTATGGAAGAAATCAATCTTCAGTCCTTTGACACCTGCTTCGGTACATTTCTTCATAAAGCTGGCTCGTTCGTCAGCATCTACCAGCCCTATGTCGGTTTTGTTGCCCGAACGGGGAGAGGAAGGTCGCCACACCCAAATGTCTACCTTCTTGGCTTTGGCATAGTCTGTCAGTTCTTTTAAAAGCTCCCATTTGGAGCGTCCGTTGGCATTCTTTTCTGTTTCTCCCCAAAGTTCCCAACCATCGTCTACCACTACCGATTGTAGTCCTAGTTCGGCTGCCCCATCTACATATTTTTTATGGTTGGCTACGCTGAGTCGGTCATTGCCTTCTACCAGCCATGTGAAAACAGAACGTCCTGGTTTAATCCATTCCGTATCTTTTCCTTTTGGGAAAAGGGTGGGATTGGGACGGTCAGATACTTGGGCGATGATTTGGTTATTGACTAAACCGTCTAGGTCTTCGGCCAGCATCAGTACGCGCCATGGGGTGGCGATTTCATTTTCTCCGTTGCGCGGCGAGGTAATCCACGGTATGTTACGAACTTCTTCATGCCAGTATTTGGACTGTGGGATACCGGTGATGATTCCACTTTCCACATGTCCTTTGTTTTCTACATAGCCAAACTGTACACGGTTGTTTTCTTTGCCGAATAAAACAGCCCCGTGAAAGTTGAAAAGATTGGCTTCTGTGATGGCGGCATAGGTTCCGTCCGGCAAAAGGAATGTGGCAGGAGGAGCCAGCAATTCGTCTTTGATGGCATCGGTATTCCGGTCTTGATAGGATTGTATCCATCCATATTGGAATGGGCCACTGGCATACCATACGTGTGTGCCTGATGGGAAAGTGTAGGCTGTTTGTTCACCGTAAATGCAACGGGGGCCGTCCGAGGGGATACGATAACGGAGGGCTACTCCGTCATCGAATTCCCATGAGTCTATGTAATAGATACTTCCGTCCTTTTTTTCTATAGTATATGTCTTATACTTTCCGGATGTTGTATTGGCGGTGCTACTCTTTACTTCTTTTCCGAGTAACTGGTTGTCTACATTCATTCCCAAGGGGGAGGAAAGGATGACAGGCTGTCCTTTGAATGAGACGGTGAAGTTGAGTTGGCCTGCCTCTACCCCGATGTTCATTTTGGCCTGTTGTGCTTGAAGGAAGCACGGGATGGAAAAGGCAAATGCCAGATAAGTCAGTTTTCTGAATTTCATGATATTTATATAGGTTTAATTAGTTATTCAATTACATACCAAGTATATCCCCTTGCCGGGATTTTGACGGTAAGGTTCACTGTGTAATCTCTGTTCAGGGTATAGTTTGCCGGTGTACCTTCCTGCTCGCGGATGCTGGCTGTTTTTGTCAGTCCGGTGTAGTAGAGCGGAAGTTGGATATTACGTGTCATTTCTTTGTCGGTAGGGTTATAGAACATGGCCAGCCCTTTTTCTTTTCCGGCAGGATTAACGTGCATGATACCATCCCAGTCGCGGGCATCCGGTTTGCGCAAGTGGATGATATCGCTATTCAGTATGTTTCGGTATTTCTTATACCAGCTGATAATTTCCACCACTACTTTTTTAGTCTCGGGAGTATCATACAAACGCGGGCCGCGATAGCAGGCTTGTACTCCTGCACCATAATTTTGGAACATCAGTGTTTTGTATTCGTATAAATGTTCACTCAAAGGCTCCAGTGTGGCAGCTGCTCCGCCTCCTTGGTATTCCACCAATGGGACAAAGCTCCATAAGGAGGAAGGAATACGTTCGAAAGTGCAGTCATAGTTCAGTTGGCGGGTGTGGATAAGCTGTCGGTCGCGTGGTAATGACCAGTTGACTTCACGATAGCCGATGCCTACCTTGGTAGAGCCGTTCAAGAAATAAAAGTCGGGTACATTGAGGTAGATTCCGTTTTCGCACATCCAGTGATAAAGTTCTGTTATCTTATAAAATTGATTCCATTGCGAGTCCTTCAGTCCTTTATGGTGGGGATGGACGGTCGAGGCACAGAAATCTCCCGGATAAGAGCCATCGTGTTCAAAGCAACGCATTCCGGTTTTCTCGAAGAAAGTCTTTATCTTATGGAAATATTCATAGCCCCAGTCGCTGCACAGGCAGGGCGAACTGCCGAATGTCATGCCGCCTCGCTTCCCTGTTTTCGGATTGATGACATCCACCTCGTCGCTGATCCAGCGGCTGGCAAGCAGAGAGTAGCACCCCATTTCGATGCCTTTGTCACGGGCGTAGTCCACAAACGCTTTGTATTTGGCTATGTTTGCATCCGATATGTCTTCGGCATTCAGGCCCGAACCAAAACTCAGGATAATCATTTCATAGCCTGTTTCGGCACATTGGTCGATGGCACGGTACACTGTTTCCGGATGGGTTGAGGTGAGATGCATGAAGATGGGATTTTCTGTAGTCCACGGTGCGATGGTGCGGTACATTTTGCGGGTAAACAGTCCTTTACGTTCACGGTCGTAGCTGTCGAACGGCATTTCGTAGACACTGAAAGAACGGAAAGTTCCTTTGGACGGAACGGCCTGGTCGGGTCCCATTTTGGGAGAAACTTCCAGTATGCAAGGGGTTTGCAGCAAATAGTTCCGTTGCGAGGTATAATCGGGATCGGTCACCCATTTTTCGGTAATGTCTGTTTCTTTTTCCGTGAAACTTCCGGCACAGGCATAATCGCTTTCTATATGGATATTGGGCAAAAGGAACTTGGAAGGGTCACCCCCTCCGGGAGATTCAGGTTCGGCAAAAGCGAGGTATTCCAATTGGAATGTGTCGATGTTGATAGGCAGGCCGGATTGGTTTACCACTTCAAATCGTTTGCGGATGACGGGAATTTTATCGTATACCGATACATGGAGTTTCACAATGACATCTTTTAGTTCCTTGTCACCACGCAAAGTAAAGATGATTTCACTGCCGGTTGCCGTTTCTTTATTGAGTGCCCAGCGGCTGCGTGCCCATTTAATATCTTCCTTGATGGGGGCAATTTCAAAGTCTTCCACCAAAAAAGATTCGGGAATGCTAGTCATGTTCTCTATCCATCTATCTTCAATGTAAGCTCGTTCCGGCTGTCCGGCCAATCCCCCGATTAAGTGTTTCTTACCATCAATTTGTATGCTTCCTTCACTGCTGACAGCACGAAGCATACTTTCTCCGGTCATTCGGTTGATGATATTGGTTGTGGCCAGATTCGGAAAAATCCGGAAAGTGCGGGATACCATTGGATTGGCTACGATAATGCTTTTACCGTCTGCTGAAGCATAGATGCCTGCTTTGGCTTTTTCGGGTGTGATCAACCAGTCAAAGTCGGTTTTTGTAGAGGCGGCCACGGATAAGACAGGGAGCTTGCTGATTTTATCTGCCAGTTTGCGGGATACATTGGTTGCCATTTCCGGCCCTTTTCCTGCATATCCCGCATGGACGGTTTCGGGCTGGGTTGATTTATACTCAATGGTCGGAGTAATCCACAAAGCATTGTCACCACTGCCACCATCGTCTGTTGGTTCTACCAATAATTCTAATATACGGATTCCTTTTAAGTCTACATCTATGGAGAGAGGTGATTCCTTGCCGTGCAGGATGCCACTGTTGTAAAGCTCTTTGCCGTCGCCTTTCACAATAAAGCAAACAGATCCTTTATCTATTTTGCCACTTGTGCCGGCCAGTCCCAAGAATTGTTTATCATTGCCTTCTTTGCGAAAATAAAGTTTTGTTCCGTTTACTAATGGAAGGATGGCCAAGCTTTTGTCCGAAATATCGATTTTGCTGTCTGCGATACCTATTTGGGAACGCAGACGCGTGGCATCTCCGTGAAGGTCTATTTTCAGGATGCTTTTGGCATGGGTACCTATCACTTCATTGTAAGTTTTTCCATTGATGGCGGCTTGTTCTCCGGTGACAGACTTTCCATCCTGTACTTTTCCATACTCTTGCCACATTTGAGATAGGTCTAGTTCTGATAGTTTTATCGTATGTTGGGCTTGCCCACTCAGGCAGACAAAGAGAGCGCCGGCTAGTAATAAATTCTTTTTATTCATATAAATCTTTTAAATGTGTTTTTATTTATTGTCAATATCTGTCTTTTCCGGTTGGACAGGTTCCTGATGGTAGTATCAGGTGTCTTCTGGTGGCAGGACTGCAACAAAAGGACAGAAATGGCTTTTTATGTAACAAAGGAAAGAATAATAAATGTATAAATCAATGGATTTTCTTGTTTAAAACATGGATTATGTTTTTGTGTTCCATTGATTTGAGATAAGAGTGTGTCAAAAGCTCTAAATGACAGTTATATCGTAAATCATTATTTTGACACACTCTTTCCTTTTTAGTATTTCTATTTCCTATTCATACGGATTGAATGTTCCGTTGTCCCAATCTTGCGTTTGCTCCAACTTGGAATTGGTTTCTAAATGCTTGTTGGGAATGGCATAGAAATAATAGTTGTTTTGGAAATTGATTTCATATTTCTGGTCTAATACCACCACCGAATCTTTAAAATAGGTCGTATAGTCTTTGTCTATGTCTATATTGTCTTTTATTTTGTCGAATTCGATGGGGGAAATCTTTAGTTTGGGCAAAAGACCATGACGTCGGGTTCCATTCATTTCGGATGCGAACATGCGTCGTCGGCGCAAATCCCAGTAGCGTTTGCCTTCATAGGCAAATTCTATTTTACGTTCCAACATGATGGCAACTATCATTTCATCGTGTGACATGTTTGCTTTCAGACCATACATGCCATTGCTTCCGGCTTCTATTCCGGCGCGTTGGCGAATGCGTTTTAAAACTCCGTAAGCTTCATCCAGTTTCCCATTTTCGGCAGCACATTCGGCATAGTTCATCAAGACTTCGGTAAAACGTATTTCTATCCAGTCGGTACTGCTTCTTTCAGTATAATAGGGAGTATAGCTTACATTGATGGCTTTCCGGCAATAGAAACCGCTGCTGCTGGGGTTCAGGGTAGAGTGTCCTTGGTATGTCCATTGGATTCTACCTTTTTTACCACTCAATTCCCATATGCATCCATTATAGGCTATGGTGCTGGTGAAGCGGGGATCACGGTTTTGCCAGAAGTGAAGCGGGTCATAATCGGGCGATTCTGTAATGGGAGTACCAGTAATCATTGGGTAAGATTCTACCATTTCCTTTGTAGGTTGGTTGCAGCCCGAATAATTTTGTGCTTCCGACAAAGGGCGTGTCGCAGCATCCCAATGGTGGGTCAGGTCGGGTTCCTGGTAGCGTGTAACGAATAATACTTCTTTATTCATTTCATCAAACCAGATATTCTCATAACTATCGTACAGCCCATATCCGTTGGCTTCTATTTGTTCGGTTGCCATTTTGTTGTACGTATATGCTGTTTCCCAGCGTTCCGCTTTGTTCTCTGGATTGAATTGCGGACTGGCATAATAGAGCAGAATCCGGCCTTTCAGTGCCATTACGGTTGCTTTTGTAAAGCGTCCTTCGTCATCTCCTGTCCATTTCCAGGGCAGGGCATCGATAGCATCGTCCAAATCTTTGATGATTAAGTTGATGCATTCCGAAGTTTTGTTACGGGTGACATATAAGTCATCGGTCAATGCCTGCGGTTCCAGAATTATAGGAACTCCACCGTATAAACGTACCATCTGGAAATATCTCCAAGCTCTTAAAACAAGTGCCTGGGCTTTTAATGAGGTTTTGGTTGCGTTATCTATATTTCCGGTTTCGATACTGCTTAACATGATATTGATGTTACGGATTTCTTTGTATGGCCAACTATCTATTGAGGCTGTGGTGAGCTGACCGTATAAAATACCTGTTTCACCATAAGCTTCGTCTGAATACCCGGCTACGTTCTGATCCCAGCCCGGAAGGTTGTCACGATACAATTTGTTCAGATAAGCAGTAGCATATTGGGCATTGTTCCAAACATCTTCTTCGGTGATGGCAGATAAGTCTTTTTTA
The DNA here is from genome assembly GCF_948499155.1 of uncultured Phocaeicola sp. Classification (NCBI taxonomy): domain Bacteria; kingdom Pseudomonadati; phylum Bacteroidota; class Bacteroidia; order Bacteroidales; family Bacteroidaceae; genus Phocaeicola; species uncultured Phocaeicola sp. Next base: position 207,636 of record NZ_CAOOSE010000003.1, read on the forward strand.
TCTAAAACATCAATACATCCCGAAAGGGCGGCAGCTGTTAATACGCTATATAATAAATATTTTATTTTCATGATATTTTCATATTTAAAGAGTTAGAAACTGACATTGATACCAAATGAATAAGTCCGCATCAACGGGTAATTCATGATGCTTGAGTTCTCCGGATCATAAGCTTTAATTTTATCTTGCAGCAGGAACAGGTTGGTTCCCATCAGGAAGAATTTCATTTGTGAAAGACCCCATTTGGATACCAGTTGTTGCGGCAGCTGGTAAGTGATATTCACATTCTTCAAGCGCAGGAATGAAGTATCTTGAATCCAGAAAGTCGATTCCTCAGAAGCTCCGTTGTCGGCTCCTGCCCTTGGGAACTTGGCATCCGTGTTCTCCGGTGTCCAATAATCTGCCCTCCATGCATATGCGGAAGCTTCCATTCCTTCCCATTCTGTACGCTGGTCATAAAAACGTTTACCTCCGGCTACACCTTGGAAGAATAAGTCCACACTTAATCCTTTCCATGCCCCACCCACGGAGAAGCCGTAATTGATGGGGGATTTGGTATGCTTTATAATCCATTCTTTATCATTATCGTCAATCTTTCCATCCGGTTCGTCCGAGTTTGCACCTCTTATATCCCTGTAATTCAGCATTCCCAGTTCCGGTTTTTTCCCAAAGATGGTATATCCTTCGGGCAGTGCGTCGAGGTCGGCTTGTGTACGGATGATGCCGGTTGCCACATATCCCATGCTGCGGTCTGTGTTATATCCTAATTCTGATTTATAAGGACGTAAGTTTTCAGCTTCGTCTTTAGTGATTAGCTTATTGGTGGCGTAGCCAAAGTTGGCATTGATATTATAGGTAAAGTCTTTTCCTATTTTGTCTTTGTAGGAAAGTTCTATTTCGAAACCTTTCGTGTCAATCGTTGCGTAGTTTTCTTTAGGCATGACTCCTCCGAAGGTGGAAGGCAGGCTGGCCAGGCGGTCTCCTAAAATATCGTAGGTATGTTTATAGAATCCACCGGCACTTAATGACAGGCGGTTGCGTAAGATCTGCATATCAAATCCGTAATCTATATCTAATGACTTTTCCCAAGTGATTTCGGCATTGGGGATTACATCAGCGGAAACTCCGTTGCTTAGCGCACCGAAATAGGCGCCTGAATTCAAGTTGTAGCGTTGCATCCATTGCCAGCCTCCCACAGCATCATTTCCCAGCAAGCCTATGGAGCCGCGGAGTTTCAGGTAATCAATGAAACGGACGTTGTTTTTGAAGAAATTTTCTTCTGAGATCCTCCATGCTGCCGATACTGACGGGAAGAATCCCCAACGGTGTTTTGGGTCGAAGTTGACAGAACCGTCATAGCGGAAGGAGGCTTCCAGCAGGTATTTGTTGTCGTATGTATATCCCAGGCGGCCTACATAAGAAAGGCGACCGCTTTCTGAACCTTTACCGTTGAATGTCGAATCTTTAGGATCGGAGCTTCCGGCAAAAATCTGGTCTACGGCCGAAGAGATGAAATAGTTGCGTTGTCCGTCCATCCAGTCGGTTGTGCCTTCATACTGTTCGTATACAAACAGGGCGTTGATATCGTGCTTGCCGAAGGTATTGTTGTAAGTCACCATGGCATTGAGCTGGTAGCTATTGTCGTTATTGTATTTTTCGTATAGGAAATCTCCGTCATCTCTGGTTTTCACATAGTCTAGTTCATTGGTCTGTATATGGTTGTGTGAACCTGTGGTCTTGAAAACATACAGGTCGTAAGGACGGCTGAACTGTTTAATGAAAGTATGCCGTTCATATTTGTTGTATGCCAGTTTCAGGCTTAAGCCTTTGATGAAAGGAACATCATATTGGAAGGCTACGTTTACTTCATAGTTGGAATAACGCTTTTTATTGTATCCGCTATTTCCATTGATTACTTCCATCGGGTGCCATGCCAGGTAGGTTCCGTTGGGTTTCCCGTCAATATAAGGGGCAAAAAGTCCGCGGCGCAGTAATCCGTTGTATAGGTTGTTCATATTGTCGTTGTCATTGTCCCATTTCCAATAAGGTTTATGGTCGTTGCGTGTATCCATGTTCAAGTTCAAAGATACTTTCAGGTCTTTGGTGATATTGGCGTCAATATTGCTGCGGATACTGTATTTTTTGAAATTAAGGTTGTCGAATGAACCTGTTTCGTAATAATAGTTTCCACCGATAAAATAGCGCACCTTGTCATTACCACCGTTTACATTCAGCGAATGGCGGGTGACAACGGGGGATTTCCAGGTCTCATCCATCCAGTCGTATGAGTGATTTTTGTAATATTCCAGTTCATCTTCGGCATAATATTGAGCATCGCCTTCAGGAACCAAATGGTTGCGCAAAGCTTCATTGGTGTATAAAGCTTGCTCGTATGCATTGAACATATCTGGTATCTTGGTTGCTTCCGATACACCGATTGATCCTGTATAATTGATGGTCGGTTTGCCTATCTTACCTTTTTTGGTAGTAACCAGGATAACACCGTTGGCGGCACGCGAACCATAAATGGCCGCCGAAGCGCCGTCTTTCAAAACGGAAAGGTTTTCTACTTCACTGGCGTCCAGCCCATCGAAGGCAAACTTGTCACGGACCACGCCGTCAATGATGTACAGCGGGTCGGTGCTGTTCCAAGTACCGTCGGCACGGATGGATACGGATGAGCCACCTCCCGGTTTGCCGGCTGTTTGGGTGATGTTGACTCCGGCCAACCGACCGCTTAGTGCATTGGAAAGGTTGGAGGCAGGTACATTTTCGATTACTTCGGAATTAATGGAAGCTACCGAACCGGTCAGGTTGACTTTTTTTTGGGTGCCATAGCCTATCACAACGACTTCTTCAAGGGCTTGTGAATCTTCCTGAAGGATGATGGAAACCATGCTTTTATTGCCTATCGCTATATTTTGGCCGATGTAGCCGATATAAGAGATAGCTAAGGTTGCTTTGTCCCCTACTTCAAGGGTAAAATGCCCATCTATGTCTGTAATGGTTCCGTTGGTCGTTCCTTTTTCCAGTACACTGGCACCGATGATGGCTTCCCCATTTTTGTCAATGACCGTCCCCGTCACCTTTTTTTTAGTTTGCTGTGCAACATGAGTTTTATCGTTTTTGGGGGAGAATACGATGTAATTGTTGGTATGTTCGTATTTTAGATTGGAACTTTTCAACAGTTCTTTTAGCATTTCGCTTACTTTGGCTTTCTTCTTTGACAAAGTAACAATGCTCTTCACATTCAGTTCTCTGTTGCTGTACACTACCAAATAGTCTGTCTGTTTTTCTATTTCAGAGAAAAGGGTTTCTACCGTTACAGCGTTTGAAGGTAGTTCTATTACAGCGTTTTGTGCTTTACCGGTAGAAGCAAATAAGGGGAAAGCACAGAAAAACGTCAAAAATATAGTTACTTTCATAATATTTAATGTCCTGTTTTGCGTTTTTAGGCATAAAAGATGCCCTAACAAAGGTTTTATTTTCATATCTTTGTTTCCGATTAAGTTAATAATTTCTAGATTTTTGAAAGGGTTTGGAATACGTTATGCTTAATGTCGGGTTGGCAGGTGTTGGCGCATCTGCCGACTTCTTTTTTGATTAAGGCATACGTGTGGATGGATATTCTTCTTATGTTTTCATGGTTCTTCTTGATTTTATGGATTAGACAATAAGGTTAACGGTATAAAGTAATTTCATTCGTATTCTCTTTTTGTTTTATTTTGAAAGGGTGTATTTTCTGGATAATCCGCAAGACCTCCATTACCCCGTCGCGCTGGCGGAACTTTCCTGTGTATTCGTATTCCAGTATGGAGGTGTCTTTGACGATGATTTTCACGTCATAATAAAGTTCCAGTTTTTTCAATATATCTTTCAGCTTTTGTTTGTTGAAAGCATAAAGACCGTCTTTCCAGATGATGGGGTCTTTAGTGATGGGTACCACCAAGAAACGTCCATTGGCAGTTGCGGTTAGCTGTTGTTCAGGGCTTAACAGAACTCCTTGTTGTTCTTGTTCGGGATGGTAGACGCGTACGGATCCTTCCAACAGTGCAACGGTCACTTCTTCGGTAGGATAGTTGAACACATTGAATTGGGTGCCGAGTGCTTTTACATCCACCTTACCGGTAGAGACTATAAACGGCAAAGAGCCTTTCGCCACTTCAAAGAAAGCTTCTCCGCTGAGTTTTACCCGGCGTTCCTCACCGAATATGGAAGGATAGGTGAGGGTGGAACCGGCATTCACCCATACTTTGCTGCCGTCCGGCAGTACAATATGTGCGCGTTGTCCGGACGGGACAGAGAGTTTCTGAGTGACAGGTTGTGGTATATCCATAGTGATAAACGAGTAAGTAACCCACCATGTGGAAACCATACAGGCAATGACGATAGCTGCATAGCGTAACAAATGGAATGACAATCTTTTCTTTTTTTCTATCTGTCGGGCTTTCATGAAATGCTTCAGGCTTTCCTTACCTAATAATTCGTTTTTTTCTTGTGGGTGGAGTTTTACCAGTGATTGCAAGTGCTGGCAATTTATCATTTCCTTCTTCAGTTCTTGGTTGGAAAAGGCCTCCTGCAGTAAAGCTTTCCTTTCTTCTTTACTGAGTTCTCCTGCGTAATATTTTATAATTCGATGGTCCATTTTTTATCTGTTCTGTATAGTAAACGAAGGAAGAGAAAGAATCCGCCAAAAGAAAATGAAAAAAATCAGGGAAGAGCAAATAAAAAAAGAAGTAGAGGCAGGCAGTCTTTTAATTCCTCGCGTAATTTTTTGTATGCAATGGCCATTTGTGATTCTACGGTATTGATGGAAATTTGCAGTTCTGAGGCTATTTGCTGTTGTTTTTTACCTTCCAGTTTGTTCATGACAAAAATGCTTCGGCACCGTTCGGGGAGTTTCTGCAGAGCTTGTTTCAAACGTTCTTCTATGCCGGTTTCATCGGGGAAGTTAGTATTGAGGATTTCCAAAGAATCATATTTCATGCGTAAGGCCATATCAAATTCGCTTTGCATTTCGGCTACAGCTTCCTGTTCGTTCACCCGTTTGCGTAAGTAGTCGAGGCATTTGTTTTTGATGGAAGTAAACAGGTAAGCTGTAAGGTTGGTGTATGCGTCCAACCGGTCGCAGTGTTCGTATAAATGTAGGAACACGTCTTGAACGATGTTTTCGGCATCACTTTCGGACAATATATATTCGCGTGCGAAATAAATAGCACGCGAATACCATGTGATATAGAACTGTTCAAAGTTTGTCATGACGAATCACTTAAATGATTTAAATGCAAAATTAAGATTTTATATTGAAATATTTAAAAATGATAAGGATGAATGACTTATGGATGTTTTTTTACTATAAAAGAGTCTTTATAGCAGTTGCTGTATTTGTTCTTTTTTGAGTTCCGTATCAGGATGGAATGCCGGACTGCTCATGTATTTTTTCAAGCTATATAACAGTTGTCGGGCTTCGGGGCGTTTATCCATGTCTTGCCAAAAGTCTATACCTGAAACCAATATTTTTCCTTTACCTACTTTAGCTTCGAACAATAAGGCTAAGGGGCGATTGGTAAACCAGTCGTCGATGACGCGGACAATGGGATGTAGCTTGGGAGAAAGTTCGCAGAACTCAATTGCTCCGGAATGGCTCATGGCATCCCACCATTGGTAATCGCTATGATATTCTGTGGGGAATTCACTTAGAGCCGGATGTGCGGGATTGCATAATATGCCCAAGGTGTGAGGTGCTTGTTTGGCAGTCCATGCCGTATTCCAGAAAATGCTGGAGAAGCCTATCTGGATATCGCCCCCCAGTTCTTTGGACAAACTTCCTTTCTTTAGTGAAAGTAATACTGTGGCTCCTTTCTCAAGTGTGTTTAGGGTGATGGCATCCAAGCGATCGGTCATACAGATTTTATTTTCATTGGGAATGGCTTGTTGGGCTGTTGGGTATACCCAGATGTTCCAGTCATTTTTTCTATTGTTTACTGAAACTTCTAACACCAAGCGTTGTGGTGTGGTTACGGTAGTGAGTGGAGCAACTATTTCTCCTAAAGCAAAATTATTGCCGACAGGTATTTCTTTTGCATTCCATTCTCCTGATTGGAGGATGTTTCCTGTAACATCACGTAAAGTCCATCCGGTAGTTGCGTTTTTCAGAGGGCTATCTCCGTAGTGAGCGACCTCTACAGATGCTTTCAAAGTTTCATTGTTTGTGAAAATTAGTTTGGGCAGGCGTGCCAATGGTACGGTGGCATTGCAGAAACGGCTGTATTCTTCGGGAGAGATATATCCTTTCTCTTCCCAAAAGGCATCAAGCACACCTACCAGTGCGGTGCCTTGTCCCGGAAAATCGTATAAACCCAGCAATTGGAATCCTCCGAAGTCTTTAGTGCGGAGGGCGGCTTCTATGTCGGCTTTGTAACAAAGTACTTGTAATTTTCCAGATGCTAGAAGGAAACTATCGGCAAGGGCTTCCATGCCATTCTCTTGTAGACTTTCTTGGAATATTTCAAAGTTGGTAGGGCGCATTACACCTGTATACTTTTTCATTTCTTTAAAATTGGGATAGACGCACCATTGTCCTATTTCATGGCTTACTATGGGCTGAGTGAACCGGTTAATATATTCAGACCAATCGTAGTCCGTACGTGGTGTTTGGGCATTGATGATACTATTCAACCCTTGTCCCCATCCCTGTATGCGTGGCGAGGGATCGCTTAAAAAATCACTGACAGGCAAGTTGGGCCATCCGCCTGCAGTGCTATAAATTCGCCTGTTATCTTGTTTTTTCCAATAGGAGGTAAATTCGGCCAGATAATTATTGCTTCCTGCACCGGCAGGTTCATTGCCGTACATCATCATGCAGAAAGAAGGATGATTGCCAAAAGTTCTCACTATAGCTTCGCTTTCTTTTAGTATAAAGGCGTCCAATGGTTTCCCATCTCCGATGGTGGTGCTGCTGTTTGCCCAGGATGAGCACTCTATTTCCAGGTACATTCCCATTTTGTCGGCTGCACAAAAAGCAGCTTCGGGAGGACACCAGGAATGAAAACGTATATGATTCATACCGTGATTACGGCAGGCTGTGAATATCTTTTCCCATGAGGCTTGGTCGGTAGGTGGGTAGCCGGTTTTGGGAAAAACTGCACAATCCAGTGTTCCACGTAGAAAGACAGGACGTCCGTTGATGGTGATGTGGCGGTTTATTACTCTGAAATCGCGCATACCGAACTGCTCTGTATGAGTATCGGTAACCGTTGTTTCTTGATTGGTCAGGCTGGCTTTCAATGTATATAAATTCGGATTGAACTCATCCCACAGACAAATATTGTCTCCTAATGGAAGTATTGTTTCGGTTTTGTTCTCGCCGGGAAGGAGCACTACTTCTTGTTGTATGCTTTTCCCATTGGCTTTTAAGGTTAGAATAGCGGTGACTTTTGTCTTTTTTCTGTTTTTCAAGCATGTTTTTACGCGAATGTTTTTAGCACTGATATCAGGATAAATATCTGTGTGTGCTATGTTTACTTGTGGGCGGACTTGCAGGCACATGTCGCCTATTACTCCGTTCCAGTTACCTTGCGTGTGGTCTGAAATACTGTGTGAGTTTTCTCCCGGATCAATGTCTTTTATTCTGTTATCTATACGTAAAGTGAGTGTATGCTTGCCGGGAGTGAGTACATCGGATAAATCATATTGATGGGGAGTTCCGAGTGTGTTCTGCATGCCTATTTCTTTATCATCTACCCATAAACGTGTTTCCCAATGGCATCGTTCCAGAAAAAGAGAGATATCTTGCTGTTTCCAGTCGGTTGGAATATTTACTTCTTTCCGATACCATGCTGCACCTTTGTAGTATTTTACTGGTTGTAGCCAAAAAGGTATTTTGATGTTATCGGAGTTACGATATTTGGCATAACGTTCATTCTTAAAATAAGACTCATCGTTGATGCTTCCTGTCCAAGGTGTGCTAATGTCAATATCTTTTCCTAATCCATTGGAAGCCATGGAACCGGGCAACAGGATGCTGCCGCTCCAATTGGTGGAGTCTGTAGTAAATTGCCATTTACCTGTCAGATTAATCCGGTTTTCAGGTTGTGAACATGAAAGTGTTAACAGGGATAAGAATAATAAAGTGTTGATTTTCATTTGTTTGATTGCTTATGGTAATTGGTTAATGATATGTCAAATGTTGTCTCCTGCCCGTATTTTTTATTTCCTATCTGTGCGGAAAGGTGCTACAGGAAGTCCTTCTGCATTGAATAAATTTCCTACAGTCGCATCATCGAAACAGTAACGGACAGCAATCGGCTGTTTTACTTTGGGTGAAGAAACTATCAGCAGGTTTTCTTTGATATGTGCATTGGCAGGTACGAAATTTCCGTCATTTCCGGCTATCGTTACTCCTCTGATTTTTTTGTCGGGACATACTAATTTCTTTTCTGTATGACTAAAAGAGAGGATAGCTTTTCCTTTTTTGATGGTCATTTGTGTGAAGAAAGGTGTTTCATAACCTTTTTTTAATACTTTGTAAGTTTTTCCCAATACCAAATTAGCCAGTCTAAAGCCGGCTTCAGCTTTTTGGGCGGGATGGATGTTGTCAGGGTCACCAATATCGGTAGTGGTTATCAGTCCTACATTATCAACTCTATGTGCTACTTGTTCTTGTGCTTCACGTATCAATGCGGGACCATTATTGGTAGAGTGATAGTTGTATGGAGCTATTTGAACCATATAAAAAGGAAAATTTTTACCGAAGCCTTTTCGCCAACTTGCAATCATTTTTTCCATGAGCAAATTATATGATGACGGATTGTCTCTGTTTGATTCTCCTTGATACCAAATGGCTCCGGCAATGTCGTATGGCATTAACGGATGAATCATGCTGTTGTAAAGAACTCCCGGTGTTACCGGCCACCAGGGGTAAGGTTTGTTTATTATTGCTTCGGCAATGACTTTGTTGTTTATGACCGTGTCTTGCGGAGTCCATACTTCTGCAGGAGTTCCTCCCCATGCGGAAACAATTAATCCTATGGGTACATTGAGTTTCTGTTGCAGACGTTTGCCGAAAAAATAAGCTATGGCACTTCGCTTTTGCATTACTTCGGGGGTACATTGTTCCCATTGTGCATAGCAATTTTCTTGTGGAGATTTGCTCCCTTGTTTGCTCAGACTGAAGAAACGTATGTGAGGATGGTTAGCGTTGTTAATTTCTTCTTGCTGGTTATGGATTCCGTTATTGGGGCTCCATTCCATGTTTGACTGTCCACTGCATAACCATACTTCGCCCAATAGGATATCTTTCAGTATTATTTTGTTTTCTTTCCTGTTATTGGTGAATATTTGCAGGGTGTACGGACTCCCATGTCCGCAGGTGGGAATTTTGGTGCTCCAACGTCCGCAGTCATCTACAGAGGTTGAAATGGTATCATTGGGCATCCAGCTTCCTACTAATTTGACCGTAGTGCTTGCTTCTCCCCAGCCCCAAATAGAAACAGTACTTTGCTGTTGGAGTACCATGTGGTCCGAGAATATGGTCGGTAAATGTATTTGGGTAGAAGTTTGCCCATTTGTAACTGCATTATAGCATAATGCAAGAAAAATAGAAATAGTTTTAATAGTTCTTTTCATTATATTGTATAGATTAAGGTGAATGAATATTCCTGATAGAGGAATAGATTTACAAAAGAAATAATAATTGTTGTATAATCCCATAGATATTTTAGCTTAAATGATGGATTATATTTCTATTTTTGAGGGGGAATATTGTTTGGATGAAAATAAAAATCCCCGGTCAGGATATCACATCCTCCGGGGATTTACTTTTACTTTAAAGGTTAGTATAAATAGGTTAGGTCTTATACTTCTTATAGTGGAACATACTCTACAAACGCTTCCATTGCTTCATAGCATGCCAAACCTAGCTGGTCATACAATGCTGCTGTGCCGCGGTTGCGGTCTTCACTACGTTGCCAGAACAGACGTTCGTCATTACCCAAGAACGGTGCACTTTCCATCTGAGACTGGTGTTTCAAGATGGAGTTACGTTTAGCACGCAGTTCTTCGGGGCTGAACGGAACAGCCATTTCGATATTCTCTATTTCCCATTCTGCCCATGCACCACGGTACATCCATGTGCGGCAGTCTTTCAGCCATTCAGCTCCTGCTTCCTTTTCAATATCGATGGCGGCAAGAACAGCATCGGTACATACGCGGTGGGTTCCGTGCGGGTCAGCCAAGTCGCCGGCTACGAATATCTGGTGAGGCTTCACTTCGCGTAACAAATTCAGTACGATTTCTACATCGGCTTCGCTGATAGGATTCTTTTCAATCTTACCGGTTTCGTAGAACGGCAGGTCGAGGAAGTGGCAACGGCTCAAAGGAACTTGGTTGAAAGTACAAGCTGTGCGGGCTTCACCGCGGCGAATCAGGCCTTTGATGGTCAGGATGTCGCGTGTGTCCATATCGCCTTCCTTTTTTGCTGCAAGGAATTTCTTGATTTCAGCATACTTGTTTTTGATGGTCTCGTTGGAGTTGTCATCGAACAGTTGGTTGAAACCATTGATAAAGTGCATGAAACGTACCACTTCCTCATCACCTACGGCAATATTTCCGGAAGTCTCGTATGCAACGTGCACCTCATGACCTTGTTGAACCAAACGGCGCAAGGTGCCACCCATTGAGATAACATCGTCGTCAGGGTGCGGAGAGAAGATTACCACACGTTTGGGAAACGGTTTTGCGCGTTCGGGACGATAGGTATCATCTGCATTCGGTTTGCCGCCCGGCCATCCGGTGATGGTATGCTGCAAATCATTGAATATTTTAATGTTCACGTTGTAAGCAGAACCATAGAGTGCCAGCAGTTCGCTCAATCCGTTTTCATTATAGTCTTTGTTGGTAAGCTTCAGAATAGGCTTTTTCGTCTTCAGACATAACCATACGATGGCACTGCGAATCAATTTGTCATTCCACTCACAGTTGGTTACCAGCCATGGACGTTGGATACGGGTCAAGTGAGATGCTGCTGCCAGATCAATGCAGACATTTGCATTGTTGTGCAGCTGCAGGTAAGAAGCGGGAAGTGTGTCACTTACTTTATCTTCTACTGCTTTTTTGATGATATCGGCTTTGTCGTCGCCCCATGCCAACAGATAAACCTTGCGTGCTGCCATGATAGTGGCAACGCCCATAGTGATGGAACAAGGAGGAAGATTGTCAACACCCAGATTGTGTGCGGCTTCGGCACGCGAAGTGGAGTCAATCAGAATCAGTCGGGTAGGTGAGCTGAGGCTTGAGCCCGGTTCGTTCATGGCAATATTACCTTCACGGCCGATGCCCATTAAAATGATATCCATACCGCCAAATGTCTGGATGCGTTGTTCATACAGACGGCAGTATTCGATTACGGCTTCCTGAGGAATAGTACCGTCAATCGTAAACACATTCTGCTTATCGATATCTATCTGGCCCAAAAACAGTTCGTTGAGTTGTGCGAAACTGCTTCCTGCACCTTCGGCGGCCAAAGGATAGTATTCATATAAGTTGAAGATGACTACATTGCGGAAACTCAGTCCTTCGTCTTTATGCTTACGGACGAGTTCGGCATATAGCGGACGCAATGAAGCACCTGTTCCGGCACCAATCACGCAGAATTTTCCTTCGCGCTGGCGTTCCTGAATCTTGGCAGCTATTTCATTGGCGATGTGTTGCACTCCTTCGTCCACCGTTTCGTAGATGTCTGTCGGCACCTTTTCAAAACGGGTGAGAACGGAACGCTCTACCGCATTTTCGGGTTTATAATACTTCGGAGATACTCTGTTAAGAGAAATCTGCGAACTTAAATTTGTTCTCATAAAGTTACAAATTAGCTTTTTCGATGTCTTTGAAATACTTGTAAGTACTTACTTTCAGTTCATCTGTAGCTGATTCATCACAAACAATGATGCCATGTTGATGCATTTGCAATGCACTGATAGTCCACATTTGGGTGATACCGCCTTCGACAGCATGTTGCAATGCGCGGGCCTTGTTGTGACCGTTGCAGATAATCAGCACTTCTTTGGCTGAAAGAACAGTTCCTACACCTACTGTTAACGCAGTTTTGGGAACTTTGTTCACGTCATTGTCAAAAAAGCGTGAGTTTGCAATGATGGTATCGGTAGTCAGTGTCTTGATACGGGTGCGAGAAGACAGAGAAGAGCCCGGTTCGTTGAAAGCGATGTGGCCGTCAGGACCGATACCGCCCATAAACAGGTCGATGCCACCGATTTCGGCAATCTGCTTTTCGTAGTTTGCACATTCAGCTTCCAAGTCTGCTGCGTTTCCGTTCAGGATATGTACATTTTCTTTCTTGATGTCGATATGGTTGAAGAAATTCTTCCACATGAATGTGTGGTAGCTTTCAGGATGGTCTTCGGGTAGACCGACATATTCATCCATGTTGAAAGTAACAACGTTCTGGAAAGATACTTTTCCTTGCTTGTTCAGTTCAATCAGCGCTTTGTACATACCCAGCGGTGATGAACCGGTAGGACATCCCAATACGAATGGCTTTTCGGGAGTAGGGTTTGCCGCATTAATTTTACTTGCTACATAGTTTGCTGCCCATTGTGACAGTTTTTGATAATCAGGTTCGATAATTACTCTCATGGTTCTTTCTTTTTAAAGTTTTAAGTTAACTATTCGTTTTATTCTATTTATTGTCTGTTTTAGGATGAACTATTCACCCGAGATGCAATATTACTGAAAATCGGGGACATTCCCTTCAATAAATTGTTTTTTTCTTCCTGAAGGAGTGATTTTCTTTGTTTTATTAGCATTCTCTTTCGTTTTTATGGAAAATAACATTAAAAAACGGTTTTTCTAAAATGAAAAAGAGAGAATGGGATGGAAGGTCGGATGCATGCTATCTTCTTTAATTTATTAGGAAAGAAATAGGGGGGGATGCAGGTCATGGCTGATATTGATATGTAAATGATTTAGTAATGGAGTGCAATGAGTGAATTTATTTATTATATAGGGCTTATTTAATAATCGCCTGATTTGTGGGTGCGTAAACGGTATTGACAAATAATTCTTTGAAATTAGAAATAATTGACAGAAAGGTATAATATATTAGGTTTTATAAAATCTTTTTGCAAAATTCTCTCTTTGTGGAATGTGCTTTCATAAAAAAATAACTATATTTGTGAGCATTAACGGAATATTTTAATATGGGTGATAAGTTGTTGAAAGAGATAGAAAAAGGCTCTAAGTTGGCTGTGATGAAGAAACGTATCATCACACATTATATTTATAATGGTAGTTCTACCATTACTGATTTGGCAAGAGAAATGGATTTGAGTGTACCTACTGTCACAAAATTCATTGATGAAATGTGTGAGGATGGGTACATCAATGACTATGGAAAGTTGGAAACCAGTGGAGGCAGACATCCTAGTCTGTATGGACTGAATGCAGAGTCTGGCTATTTTGTCGGAGTAGAGGTGCGCCAGTTCTCTATTCACATGGGGTTGGTTAACTTTAAAGGTGACGTGATGCAGCTAAAGATGAACGTACCTTTTAGAGCGAAGAATACTCCTGAATGCTTGGATGAGCTGTGCAAGATAATAAAACAATTCCTTCAGAAACTTCCGATAGAACAGGATAAGGTATTGAATATTAATGTGAATCTTTCGGGACGTGTAAATCCTGATTTGGGATACAGTTATAGTATCTTTAATTTTGATGAGCGTCCGCTGTCGGATATTATTTCTGAAAAATTGGGCGGTTTCCGGGTGTCGATTGATAATGATACGCGTGCAATGATATATGGTGAGTATATGCAGGGTGCGGTGAAAGGTGAAAAGAACATCATTCTCATCAATGTCAGTTGGGGGCTGGGTATGGGCATTATCATTGATGGAAAGCTTTATAAAGGAAAATCAGGTTTCTCCGGCGAATTCGGACATAATTACGGATATGAAAATGAGATTATCTGTCATTGTGGAAAGAAAGGATGTATAGAGACTGAAGTTTCAGGTTCTGCCTTGCAGCGTATTTTATTGGAGCATATTAATAATGGAGAGACTTCTATTATTTCGAACAGTAGGAAGAACCTTGAGGAAATAACGCTTGATGATATTATTGCTGCTGTGAACAAAGAAGATTTGCTTTGTATTGAGTTGGTAGAAGAAATTGGCGTGAAGTTGGGAAGGCATGTTGCCGGATTGATTAATATATTTAATCCTGAACTGGTGATTATCGGCGGTGATCTTTCTCGCACAGGAGATTATCTGATACAGCCTATTACGACGGCAATCCGCAAGTATACGCTCAACTTGATGAATCGCGATTCTGTGATTGTGGAATCTAAATTGAAGGAGAGAGCCGGTATTATCGGTGCGTGCATGCTTTCTAGAAGCAAATTGTTTGAGTCTTAGCCTTTCTTTCGGTATATCTAGGGCAGATTAAATCCGCCCGAATGTACACGGTAAATCTTGAGGATGTGTAGACACTCTCATAAACTAAAAGTCACCCTCGCCACAGGTCGTTGTAGCGAGGGTGATTTTGATAAAGGGAGAGTTTTGACAGCTCCAGGTAACAATGTAACAGTTCTTTTTATTTGTATGCCAGTTCTCGTTTTAATATTTCCCAATCCTCATTAAATGCAGGCATGGAAGGAAATAACAGGTTTGCCCCTTCATCCCATAGCACTTGGTCGGGCAAAGGACCGGTGTTTACCGCAATCGTAAAGATGCCCGCAGCTACTCCGGCTTGTACTCCTAATGGCGCATTTTCTATAACGAGTGCTTCATTGGGCTGGAGGTGGGCTTTCTTTAAAGCCATTAAGTAAGGTTCGGGATTAGGTTTACCGTATTTTACGTCGAAAGCGGTAACCATCAGTTCCTTTTTAAATATGCCGGGGAAATTGTGGTTTAGTCTGTCTAATAGAGAGGTCTGTCCCGAACCGGTTACTACCATCGGAATGAGGCCTTCTTCTTTGATTTTTATCAGAACCTCATAGGCACCGGGCATTCTTTCTGCTATAGGGCATTTGTTGAATTCCTCAGTTTTTGCCTGATAAATCGCTTTGATTTCTTCTTCTGTAGCGTCATGTCCGCGTTCACGGCGGCTTACGATGTTTATCGTTGAGGCTCCTGTACGGCCTTCGTGCATGTAAGCTTCATCACGACTGAGCCCGAAGCCGAAACGGAGCATCACTTTGTGCCATGATTCGGCATGATTGGGCATAGAGTTGAATAATACGCCATCCATATCAAATAATACGGCTTTCAGATGGATGGCATCGTATCCGTGAGATTGGAGATAATTGTTTATTGCTTTTTGGAACATTCTTTTATTGTATCATAATGAAGCACGGATTACACAGATTCGCAGTCTTTAGTGGAACTGCATTCATCCGTGAAATCCGTGCCTAAATAAAAATCTTATAAATTATAATCTAGCTTGGATTGCTTTAGATTCTTCTTCGTATCCCGGTTTGTTCAACAGAGCGAACATATTCTTTTTGTATGCTTCCACACCCGGTTGGTTGAAAGGATTAACACCAAGAATATAGCCACTGATGCCGCAACCGATTTCAAAGAAGTAAATAATTTCTCCCAAATAGAATTCGTTCAGTTCAGGAACAATCAGACGCATATTGGGAACACCACCGTCTACGTGTGCCAATTGAGTACCCAGTTCTGCCATCTTATTTACTTCATCTACACGTTTTCCGGCCAAGAAGTTTAATCCGTCGAGGTTTGCCTCATCCGAAGGAACTTCAAGTTTATGATTCGGCTTCTCGACAGAGATTACTGTTTCGAAGATAGTACGTTCGCCTTCCTGAATCCATTGTCCCATAGAGTGGAGGTCTGTTGAGAAGTCTACAGAAGCGGGGAAGATACCTTTGTTTTCTTTACCTTCAGATTCTCCATACAGTTGTTTCCACCATTCTGATACATAATGCAATTTAGGCTGGAAGTTTACTAGAATTTCAATCTTTTTGCCGTCTTGGTATAAGGCATTACGGGTTGCTGCGTAAACGGCTGCGGGATTTTCTGCGAAAGGTGTATTGGGATTGCTGCAAAGAGACTCCATTGTGCGCGAACCTTCCACTAATTTAACGATGTCATATCCGGCTACTGCAATAGGCAATAAACCTACGGGGGTCAATACAGAGAAGCGACCGCCTACGTTATCCGGAATAATGAATGATTTATAGCCTTCCTTGTCGGCTGTTACACGTGCTGCTCCTTTTTTGGCATCGGTAATGGCTACAATTACTTTTTTTGCCATTTCTTTGCCACGTTGGTCTTCGCATTGTTTTTTCAGCAGGCGGAAAGCCAAAGCTGTTTCTGTAGTAGTACCTGATTTAGAGATATTAATTACACCGAATTTCTTGTCTTTCAAGAACTCTGTCAGTTCGAACAAGTAATCTTCACCGATATTATGTCCTGCGTAAATGATAGTCGGAGCATTTTTCTTTTCCTGCAACCATTGGAAGCTATTAGACAAAGCCTCAATGATGGCGCGTGCACCAAGATAACTGCCACCGATACCGGCAACGATGACTACTTCACAGTTTTCGCGAAGTACCCGAGCTGTTTCTTGCAAATCAGTCAAGTGTTCGGCAGTAATTGATGAAGGCAAGTGTAGCCAGCCTAAGAAATCATTACCTTTACCTGTACCGTTTTCCAGTGTTTCAATGCAGGTTTTTACCTGAGGTGCATAAGCAGCGATCGTTTCTTTTGAAACAAATCCGGCTACTTTGTCGATGTTTAAACTAATATTCTTCATTGTATCTGAATTTTATCTGAATGAATCAGTTAATAATTTTATCTCAATCATGGGCGAGATGCGCTCGTACAATATATTGTAAACGGCATCTACGATGGGCATGTTCACGTGCAAGTGCTTATTTAACTCCTTAATACATTTTGTGCCGTAGTAGCCTTCTGCTATCATTTCCATCTCTATTTGTGCGCTTTTTACGGAATACCCCTTACCAATCATTGTACCAAACACACGGTTTCGGCTGAAATTGGAATAAGAAGTAACAAGTAAGTCTCCCAAATAAGCAGAATCGTCGATAGAGCGTTCTACGGGGTGTACGGTGTTGAGGAAACGATTCATTTCCTGTATGGCATTCGATATCAATACTGCTTGAAAGTTATCGCCATATTTCAAACCACTGCAAATACCGGCAGCAATGGCATAAATATTCTTCAATACAGAAGCATATTCGATACCTGCTACATCGGGGCTTACTGAGGTCTTGATATAATGTCCGGCCAGTTGGCGGGCAAAGATTTTGGCTTTGTCAATATCCTTGCAACCGATAGTCAGATAAGAAAGACGCTCCAAAGCGACTTCTTCTGCATGGCAAGGTCCTGCGATAACGGCAATGTTGTCTTCGGGAACACCGTATACTTTATTAAAATAGTCGGAAACAATCAGGTTCTCGTCGGGGACGATACCTTTAATAGCTGTGACGATGAACTTGTCCTTTATTTTGGTTTTCAGCTTTTTGAGGTGGCTTTTTAGATAAGGAGAGGGAGTTACAAATATCAGCGTATCCGACTCCTTGACTATCTTGTTTATATCTGACGAAAAGTTGATGCGCTTGATGTCAAAGCGCACACTGGTCAGATAAGCCGGATTATGGCCGAGACGTTTGAATTCTTCAATTCGGTCGTCACGACGCATATACCAGTTGATTGATTCAGACTGAGCCAAGACTATCTTTGCAATAGCCGTGGCCCAGCTGCCACCACCCATTATTGCTATTTTACCGGGCAATTTCATGTTTTGTCAATTAGATTTTGCTAATCCATCCGGCTACTTCATCTACCGTCGGATTGGTCAATTCCAATTTATATTTCTTATTTATACCACAGATGTCTTGGTGTAACTTCTGCGGGTTTACATCTTTCATATCACTCACTAAGTTGTAACCGGCTTTTTGAATGGCGGGAACCCACTCTTCTGCAATGCCTAGTTCCATGAACTTGGTTGCCGGGTCTTTCGGAGTAATTTTTTCAGGACGCATCTGCGGGAAGAACAATACTTCCTGAATATAAGGTTTGCCTGTCATCAGCATCACTAATCGGTCGATACCGATACCGATACCCGAAGTGGGAGGCATACCATATTGTAATGCACGCAAGAAATCCTGGTCAATAATCATTGCTTCGTCATCACCCTTGTCGGCCAGCTTCATCTGTTCCTTGAAACGCTCTTCCTGATCAATCGGATCGTTAAGCTCAGAATAGGCATTCGCTAATTCTTTACCATTTACCATCAATTCAAAGCGTTCTGTCAGTCCCGGTTTAGAACGGTGCATTTTTGTCAGCGGTGACATTTCTACCGGATAGTCAGTAATGAAAGTCGGTTGGATATAAGTACCTTCACAGAACTCTCCGAAGATTTCGTCTATCAGTTTTCCTTTACCCATTGTTTCATCAATCTCTTCCATTTTCAGCTCTTTGCAAACCTGACGTATTTCCTCTTCAGTCTTATCGTTGAGGTCATAACCGGTCTTTTCCTTAATGGCTTCCAAAATGGGCAAGCGGCGGTAAGGAGCCTTAAAACTGATTGTTTTTCCGTCAATAATACTATCTGTACTTCCGTTTACAGCAATACAGATGCGTTCCAATAATTTTTCGGTGAAGCTCATCATCCAGTTGTAATCCTTGTACTGAACATAAAGTTCCATACAGGTAAACTCTGGATTATGGTTCTTGTCCATACCTTCATTACGGAAGTTCTTGCCGATTTCGTATACACCTTCAAAACCACCTACGATGAGTCGCTTCAGATAAAGTTCTGTTGCAATACGCAGATAGAGGTCTATATCCAATGAATTATGGTGTGTTGTGAATGGACGTGCACTTGCTCCACCGGGAATGGATTGAAGGATAGGAGTTTCCACTTCTGTATAACCGGCTTCATCCAAAGCGGTACGCAGTGTTTTAACTACGATGGCACGTTTCTCAAAAGTTTCTTTTACACCTTCGTTGACAATCAGGTCGACATAACGTTGGCGATAACGCAATTCCGGATCTTCGAATTTGTCATAAGCTACGCCATCCTTATATTTTACGATAGGCAGCGGTTTCAGGGATTTAGACAGTACAGTCAGCTTTTTGGCATGGATACTGATTTCACCCATCTGTGTTTTGAACACGTATCCTTCGATACCAACGAAGTCACCAAGATCCAGCAGACGTTTGAATACTACATTGTATAAATCCTTATTTTCATCCGGACAGATATCATCACGGGTAATATATACCTGAATACGGCCTTTGGAGTCTTGCAATTCGATAAATGATGCTTTACCCATTACACGGCGGCTCATCATACGTCCGGCTACCGATACTTTGCGGGGTTCTGCTTCATCTTCTTTGAACTCGGCTTTTATATCTGTAGAAAATGCGTTGGTTACATACTCAGCTGCGGGGTACGGGTCAATGCCCATAGCGCGCATTTCATTCAGACTGTTCCGTCTGATAATCTCCTGTTCACTTAGTTCTAATACGTTCATCCTGTTAAAACATTAACTCAATTTGGAGGCAAAAATACGAAAGATTTTGCAAAGTACCTCATTTAGACTTATTTTTATTTCGATAAGTCTCCATCTTGTGCCAGTTCACATACCATGGAAATCATAAACAACAGACTGATGGCTCCGCAAGCAACAAGGAGAGTAATATTGATGAGACGTGCTTTTAAGTGGGTTGCAGTGTGCAGGTTGGCCGCTATGTATTCTTTAAAGAAAAGGTATAATCCGGGAACGGCTGAACTTGCCAGTAAGAAATCTTCGGGAATCTGGAAGAAATAAGTTTTGGTAAAACCGATAAGTGCCCAATGACACAGGAATAAAATGAGGAAAAGATTGACTCGTCGTGAAAAAGCCAGTAATAGTCCGATGGTGAATACTGCTACCGAACACGGCATGACCGGAGAAGTCATCATGGGGAAATGCATACCGCGGGCCGCAGAAAACAGGGGGTAGGCCAAAGGAAGGAAACATAATAAGACGGCCAGTTTCTGGTGTTTGTGGTTCAACTCGAAGGGAGTGTAATCCACTATTAAATCGTAAATCCAGAAAAGGCACATGATTCCCCAAAAAAGAGCTAATGCATTGCTGTAGCTGCGCGGGTCACAATAAATATGATAATAAACTACGGCTACCCATGCATTGATAAAAATAAGATAAAGCTTCATTCCCTTTTTCTTTGAAGGGGTGGGATGGTGGAATAATGAGTAGGTAAGCCATAAGCCAACAAGGGTGATAATTAGTTGGTAAATCCATGTTCCGGCATTATACTGAGCGATTGTTTCCCAAAAAATATTCATCTTGATGTGGTTATTGGTTAAATTCGGGCGGCAAAATTACAAAAAAACGATTGAATAGTCTATCTTTGTGGCAAATTATAAATGGAGAATGCAATGAAAAAGCTTATGAGTTTAATGATGTTGGTTTGCGCATGCTTGCTCAGCCAACCGATGCAGGCACAGAAGAAGGATGTAACTCCTGATGATGCCGGTTATATAGTGAAGGTAGGCGATATGGCCCCTGATTTCGAAATGGAACTGACAAACGGACAAAAGGTGAAACTTTCCGATTTGCGTGGTAAAGTGGTTATGCTTCAGTTTACGGCCAGTTGGTGTGGCGTTTGTCGTAAGGAAATGCCTTTTATAGAAAAGGATATTTGGCAGAAGCACAAAGATAATAAGGCGTTTGCTCTTTACGGAGTAGATCGTGACGAACCGCTTGATAAGGTAGTAGCTTTTGCCAAGCAGACAGGGGTGACTTATCCTTTAGGACTGGATCCGGGTGCAGATATTTTTGCAAAATATGCAGACCGTAAGGCCGGTATTACTCGTAATGTGTTGATTGACAAGACCGGTAGGATTGTGATGTTGACTCGTCTTTATAATACAGAAGAGTTTGCTTCATTATGTAAAAAGATAGATGAAATGTTGGGTGAAAAGTAATTGGGAATGAGATTTATAATAATACTGATTACGTCATTATTTGTCTTGTCTCTTTCATCGTTTGCACAGAATAAGAAGCCTCGTACCGGCAAGGAACCTCTTTTTGGAAAAGAACTTGCCACTTATCAAATAACCTCTAACGAGCTTAGTGGAGCTTGTTTCTATTTGGTGAGTGGGCATGGAGGTCCTGACCCGGGGGCAATCGGTATTTATCAGGGGCGTCAGTTGCATGAGGATGAATATGCTTATGATATCATTCTTCGTTTGGCACGTGAACTGTTGACACGGGGAGCGAAAGTACACATTATTATTCAAGATAAGAAAGACGGTATCCGTAACGGCCATATTTTATCGAATAGCAAGCGGGAAACTTGTATGGGAGATCCTATTCCTTTGAATCAGGTGGAACGGCTAAAGCAACGTTGTAACTGGGTTGACAAGTTGTTTAAGAAAGATAAAAGTAATTATAAACGGGCAGTCTTTATTCATGTGGATAGCAGGAGTAAGGGGAAGCAAACGGATGTGTTCTTTTATCATGCTCCGGGCAGTAGCAAAGGTAAACGCTTGGCGAATAACTTACATCGCACTTTTGATAAGAAATACGACAAGCATCAGCCCAACCGAGGTTTCACCGGAACGGTGAGTGAACGTAACCTTTATGTGTTGCGCAACACGCAACCGGTGGCGGTGTTTTTGGAACTTGGAAATATTCAAAACAAGCGCGACCAGCAAAGACTGGTATTGCAGAACAACCGTCAGGCATTGGCTAAATGGATAGCAGAAGGCATAGTAACTGATTATAAGAAAGGGAAGTAATGGACAACTTCCTTTTTTTTATATTCAATAAGAAAAATTTGTTAAACTAAAGATGTACTATTGCCTGTGCCCGACAAATTTGTATATTTGACACTCGTATATCTGAACTATCGAGTGAAAAACTAAACACAAACAATTATGAGTAGTAATATCTTCTTAATTATCGCTCTTATCACAACTGGAATCTTTGTGATACAATTTATTCTTTCTATTTTTTTCGGAGACATTGATACGGATGTGGACGTAGATGCTGATATCAGCAGTGTGGTGTCTTTTAAAGGACTTACCCATTTTGGCATTGGCTTTGGCTGGTATATGTATCTGGCGGGAAATACGGATGTAGTCAGTTATATCATAGGTATATTAATAGGTCTTTTCTTTGTGTTGGCTGTTTGGTTTCTCTATAAGAAAGCTTATCAGTTGCAGCAGGTAAACCGTAGTGAAAAAACAGATCAATTGGTGGGAAGGGAAAGTACTATTTATTTTAAGCATGGTGATGGAAAATATACCGTCCAGATAAAGCGTGATGGTGCTATCCGTGAGATGGATGTGGTTTCGGAAAGTGGAAAGACTTATCAAACCGGAGATAAAACAATCATTACAGCTTATAAAGATGGTACATTATATATTCAATAATTGAAACTTTAAAGAAATAATCTATGACACAAGAAATGATGATTATGGCTGCTATATTGGTAGCAGTCATTTTACTTACTTTTATCGGTATCCTTTCTCGTTACCGCAAGTGTAAAAGTGATGAAGTACTCGTGGTATACGGTAAGACAGGTAATGACAAGAAGTCGGCGAAACTGTATCACGGTGGTGCTGCTTTTGTTTGGCCCATTATACAAGGGTATGAATTTCTGTCTATGAAACCGATGCAGATAGACTGCAAGTTGACCGGTGCCTTGTCTGCACAGAATATTCGCGTGGATGTACCTACTACTATTACGGTAGCCATCAGTACCGACCCCGAAGTGATGCAAAATGCAGCCGAACGCATGTTGGGGTTGACTATGGACGATAAGCAAAATCTGATTACCGATGTCGTTTACGGACAGATGCGTTTGGTCATTGCCGACATGACTATTGAGGAACTGAACTCGGATCGTGATAAATTTCTTTCAAAGGTGAAGGATAATATCGATACGGAACTTCGTAAGTTCGGACTTTATTTGATGAATATCAATATCAGCGATATCCGTGATGCTGCTAATTATATTGTCAACTTAGGTAAAGAAGCCGAGAGTAAAGCGCAGAATGAAGCACAGGCAAATATTGAGGAACAAGAGAAATTGGGTGCAATCAAGATAGCCAATCAGATTAAGGAACGTGAGACAAAGGTTGCCGAGACTCGTAAAGATCAGGATATTGCGATTGCCGAAACCAAGAAGCAGCAGGAAATATCGGTTGCCAATGCCGATAAAGACCGTATCTCTCAGGTAGCTATTGCCAATGCGGAAAAAGAGTCTCAGGTGGCAAAAGCTGAAGCCGAAAAGAATATTCGCATAGAACAAGCTAATACTGAAAAAGAAAGTCGTATTGCCGAGTTGAACTCGGATATGGAGATTAAGCAGGCTGAAGCTGCCAAGAAAGCGGCTATCGGACGAAATGAAGCACAAAAGGCTATTGCACAATCTGATGCGGAACTGGCAGTGACACAGGCCAACGCTGACAAACAAGCCGGTGAAGCGTCTGCCCGCTCGGAAGCAGCCGTGCAGACTGCTCGCGAAATTGCCCAAAAAGAAGTAGAAGAAGCGAAGGCACGTAAGGTGGAATCTTCATTGAAAGCAGATAAAATTGTTCCTGCTGAAATAGCCAAACAGGAAGCTGTTTTGCAAGCGGATGCCGTTGCTGAGAAAATAACCCGTGAGGCAGAGGCACGAGCAAAGGCTTTGCTGGCTCAGGCTCAGGCTGAAGCTCAGGCTATCAAGATGAAATTGGAAGCGGAAGCAGATGGTAAGAAGAAATCATTACTTGCCGAAGCTGAAGGTTTCGAAGCAATGGTGAAAGCTGCCGAATCGAATCCGGCAATTGCCATTCAGTATAAGATGGTAGACCAATGGAAGGAAATCGCCGGTGAACAGGTGAAAGCATTTGAACATATTAATTTGGGTAATATTACAGTGTTTGACGGAGGCAACGGTGGGACAAGTAATTTCTTGAACACGTTGGTGAAAACAGTGGCTCCGAGCCTTGGGGTACTTGATAAATTGCCCATTGGAGAGACAGTGAAAGGAATCATTAATCCGGAAGAAAAGAAAGAGGAGAAGACGGAAGATAAGAAAAAATAGAGATTGAATTTGTTCAGCTTATATAGTGTTGTTGGACATTAAAGAGCTGAAGGTGGAAGTTGTATCAAAATAACACCGGCTTATCATTTTGTGGTAGAGGCGGGTAACTTGGGAGTTTTGATACACTTCCTTTTGCTTATGGCAGTTTTGTTTGATACATTTCTATCATCTTCATAGCCTCTTCTTTTATCTTAATCCTTACTGAAGTAGGAGAGAATACTTCTATATTACTGCCGTATGATAACAATTCCTGTATCAATTCATAGGATAAATAGGCTTTAATCTGAAAAATACCTTCTTTGATTTCCGTTTGGGAATGAGGGATAGGGCGGGTACGAAAGTAAGGAATCTGTCTGCTGTTTACCTTAAAGACGATAATCTCCAGCTCCAAGTGGGGAGAATAGGTAATGCCATAACAATTATTGAAATAAGAATGCTGGTTAAAGTCCTTGGGAATAGAGAACGCTTCTTCTGTAAGAGCAATGTCTTCTATTCTGTCGAAAGAAAAAGTCCGTATTTGCTGATGACGGGAAGAGAATCCCAACACATACCATCGCTGTTTGAACACCTTTAAGCAGTAGGGTGAAAACAAAGTGGTATATTTATTATCGTTGAAAGGGTGATAAGATAATTCTATCTTTGCGGACATTTCCATTGCTTCCAGTATGTCGGGGAGGTAGAAGTATCCATAAGCGGGTTCTTCAAGCAAGATGCGTTCTTGCATAGTCCGGTATCTTTGCAAAAGATTGGAAACGGACAGAGTTTTTAATAACCAGTTTCGAATACTGTTTTCTTGAAATATTTCAGGGTCTTCAAAATAATACTCATGTGTTTTGGCATTGTAGTCAATATTTATGTCAAACAATCTTTCTACTTTGTTTCTTGTCTCTTGAAAAGTTCGTCTTCCTAAGCGTTTACCATAACTGATATTGCTTTTCTCCCATGCTTTTTCTATCTGCTCTCTAGTGGCTTTCTTTTTTCGGTATAAGAAATCAGCCAACCACAATGCTTTGTCTGTGACCATTGTATTTTTGATTTATTTTCTTGCAAACATAATAAAAAAAAGAGCAATGCACATATATCTTGTGCAGAAATGCCGGACCTTTGCAATAGAGATAGAGAAAATAATTGTTTTACTAAAATTTGAAAAGATTATGGCATACTTTACAGCGCTTGAGTTAATTAAAGTGGAAGGCAATAATGAATCGGTAGTGTGTAGAACGGAAGACGTCGGTTTTGATCATCAAAAACTCCGTGCCCTTTATTTCTTTCGTGAGCTATACGATGGTTATATGGATTATTTTTTGGAGGTATCTAAAAAGCAGTTGCCCGAAGTATATAAGAAAATAAAAAGTTCTTGGGCGGATAAATCTAGCGATGAAGCATTGGAGGCTATTATATCACGTACTGATTATGATTATATCCGCATTAATATTTATGAGTTTGATTACGGAATGGAATAAACTTAACTTATTCTGCTTCCATTCTGTTTTTTACCTTTGTATAATTTCAACACTAACTTTTGGCTATAACATGAATTGTACTTACACTGATATCCGAAGCCGGATATCAGTGTAAGTATGATTATCTTATTTTGATTTCACAATTGTCCAAACTATCAATGATAGCCAGTGATTCAATGCGTATGCCCGCGTTGCGTAAGTAATCACCACCGTGTTGGAATGACTTCTCGATGATAAAGCCCATGCCTGCAAGTTCGGCTCCCGCTTTCTCTACCAGGTCGATAATACCTTTGGCGGCATTGCCATTGGCGAGGAAGTCGTCAATAAAAAGAACACGGTCCCCTTTTTGGAGAAAGTCTTTACTGACACAAACATCGTAAGAGTGGTCTTTGGTGAAAGAATATACACTGGTGGTGAGCATATTTTCCATAGTGACGGGCTTTTTCTTCTTTGCGAAGACCACAGGGAGTTCAAGCAGATATCCCACCATGATGGCAGGTGCGATTCCGCTGGCCTCGATTGTCATTACTTTATTGATGTTGGTTGAGGCGAAACGACGTACAAATTCCACGGCTATAGATTTCATCAGGATGGGGTCCATCTGGTGGTTGATGAAGTTATCTACTTTTAGGATACCTCCTTCAAAACATTTGCCGTCTCGTAAGATTCGTTCTTTTAATACTTTCATTGGTTGTGTGACTTTTGATAATGGTGGTAAAATTACAAATTCTCCGCCCAAATACATAAAGCAAGTTGTTTTGGGCGGATTTTATTCATTCTTACAGCGAAATATAACAATACTTGTTTCTTACATGCTATCTGGCGTTACCATTGGTTGTAATGTATGTTTTCCTGCTTGAATTTATCTTTTGGTTCCTCATTGCGTTGGGGATAACCGATAGGGATTAAGTTGAAGGGTACAATATATTCGGGCAATGACAGGACGGCGCGTACATTTTCTATACGTTGTTCTTCCGGATAAACAGCTGTCCATACAGCTCCCAATCCCAAAGCCTCGGCTGCCAGCAATAGATTTTCGGAAGCTGCAGAACAGTCCAACATCCAATATTGTCCGAGTTCTCCATTCAATGATTTGGTTAAATCACCGCAGACCACGATGGCCATGGGTGCTTCCGCAGTCATTTTGGCATACGGCAATACCTGTGCCAAATGGTTCAATACTTCTTTGTCGTCTATTACGATAAAAGACCAAGGTTGCTTGTTCACAGCCGAGGGAGCAGCCATAGCCGCTTTTAGCATGATGTCCACTTTTTCCTTTTCCACAGGTCGGGATGTATAAGAACGGACACTCTTGCGTGCCATAATTATTTCGATAGCACTTTTCTCTTTTTTGATATTTTCGTTTTTATCCATATTTTGGCAACTTTCCATCGTCATTACTGATAACACAACAGCAGGTAATAACTTGAATATTGTATTTGTATTCATTTTTAGTAAATGATTAGTAATTTAAGTGGAACTCGACCACTGCTTCAATTCCCTTACGGAAAATATCGAGGGGAATGTTTTCATTGGGAGAGTGAATAGCGTTGCTTTCCAATCCGAATCCCATCAATACCGTTTTTATACCCAGAATCTGTTCAAAGTCGCTGATAATGGGGATACTTCCTCCTCGGCGAACGGCAAGCGGCTTTTTCCCGAAGGCTTTGGTAAATCCTTTTTCGGCAGCTTGATAGGCAGGGAGGGTTATAGGGCAAACATAACCTTCGCCACCATGCATGGGAGTTACTTTTACTTTTACATAATCGGGAGTGACAGTATTGATATAATCGACAAACAATTTGGATATCTTCTCATGATTCTGGTGCGGAACGAGACGGCAGGATACCTTGGCGTAAGCCTTTGATGGCAATACGGTTTTAGAGCCTTCACCCGTATATCCTCCCCAAATACCACAAATATCGAATGACGGACGACAACTGTTACGCTCCAACGTAGAATATCCTTTTTCGCCTTTCAATGCCTTTACATCAATGGCGGCCATATATTTTTGTTCGTCGAAAGGTATTTGGGCAATCATTTCGCGTTCTGCGGCAGGCACTTCTTCCACATCATCGTAGAAATGAGGAACCGTGATGCGACCGTCTTCATCAATGACTTTTGCCAACATGCTGCATAAGGTATTGATGGGGTTGGCCACTGCTCCGCCGAAATGACCTGAGTGAAGGTCGCGGTTAGGGCCTGTCACTTCGATTTCCCAATATGCCAGCCCGCGTAGTCCGGTAGTCAGCGAGGGAAGGTCGGCTCCCAGCATACTTGTATCCGAGACAAGGATAACATCAGCTTTCAACAGTTCTTTATGCTCTTTGATGAAAACATTCAGACTGGGTGAACCGATTTCTTCTTCTCCTTCGAAGATAAATTTTACATTGTGCTTCAACAGTCCGTGCTTCACCACATATTCGAAGGCTTTTACCTGAATCATGGATTGCCCCTTATCGTCATCCGCACCGCGTGCCCAGATATGTCCGTCACGTATTTCGGGCTCAAACGGTTGGCTTTTCCAAAGTTCCAGCGGCTCTGCGGGCATTACATCGTAATGCGCATATATTAATATTGTAGGGGCTTCGTCGCTGATATGTTTTTGTGCGAATACCAATGGGTTGCCTTGAGACGGCATAATCATTGCTTCGTCTGCTCCCGCCTCCAGCAACAGTTCTTTCCAGCGTTGGGCACAAGCAAGCATGTCGTCTTTATGTTCGGGCAATGCACTGATACTGGGAATGCGAATGAGACTGAAGAGTTCTTCCATGAAGCGGGCTTCATTTTCTTTAATGTATTGTTTAATTTCCATAGCTGAATGATTTTTTATCGGGTTAAAGTTAACGCTCCCGAGGAAAAGAAAAAAATTATAAAACTTAAATAAAGAAAAAATGTACATATAAAAAGCCCAAAGAGAAGCACACAGGCTGTTTGTCTCTTTGGACTTTCTATAAAGATAATTCTTATAATTGAGTGGTTCTGTCTATCAAATAGTAATCTAAAATGGTGATGGCTGCCATGGCTTCTACAATCGGAACGGCGCGGGGCAATACGCAGGGGTCATGACGTCCCTTGGCTTTCATAGTGGTGTCAATGCCATTGACGTTTACGGTGTGTTGTTCCATTAGCACTGTTGCGACTGGTTTGAATGCAACACGGAAATAGATATCCTGTCCGTTGCTGATGCCGCCTTGAATGCCGCCGGAGTAATTGGTTTTTGTTTCCACCCGTCCGCCGTTGTTGTAGAATACATCATTTTGTTCGCTACCCCTCAGTTCCATGGAGTCGAATCCTTGTCCATAGGCAAAGCCTTTCACGGCATTGATGCTCAACATGGCATTTCCCAATGCAGCGTGCAGTTTACCGAATACAGGTTGTCCCAATCCGATAGGACATCCTTTAATCACACAACTAATCACACCACCGATGGTATCGCCTTCACCTTTGACTTTCCAGATAAGTTCTGCCATTTCTTTTGCTTTTTCAAGGTCGGGACAACGGACATCATTGCTTTCAATCAGGTCGAGGTCGTAGCTTTTATAGTCTTGCTCCAACTTGATAGGTCCCACTTGTGAGGTATAGGCTGTCACGGTAATGCCCAGTTGCTTTAAAGCAAGTTTGGCAAGTGAACCGGCCACTACGCGCGAAATTGTTTCACGCGCCGATGAACGTCCTCCGCCACGATAGTCGCGGATGCCGTATTTTTCCATATAAGTATAGTCCGCATGCGAAGGGCGGAAGAGATTCTTTATATTCTCGTAGTCGTTGGAATGTTGGTTCTTGTTCCATACCACGAAACCAATGGGACAGCCTGTAGACTTTCCATCAAAGATGCCTGAAAGGAACTCCACTGTGTCGGGTTCCTTGCGACTGGTGGTAAGGAGCGATTGTCCGGGACGGCGGCGGTTCAGCTCCTTCTGTACAAAATCCATATCGATGTCGATACCTGCCGGAAAACCGTCAATTACACCACCGACACCGGGGCCGTGAGACTCACCGAAACTCGTTAATCGGAAAATGTTACCAAATGAATTAAACATGTTGTTTGTAGTTTTAAAAGTTTCTATTCGTAAAGATAACGATTTTCCTGAAACAATGGTTATCTTTCAGGTAAAATTTTACTTTTCCACTCTTAATCCTTTGTATACTCTTCACGGCTTTTTTTATCGTGTCTTTAGCCGGTCTAAGGCTTTTCTTCCTTAGGGTTAAGTCTTTTTATACAGCTGACTATTACGTCCCATTGCGGTAGGACGTAGTAGCCTGCCATTCAAAAAGCTTAAGCCTTCCGTATGAAAGGCTTAGTACTCCTTATAGATTAAATAAACCGGTCTGTAAATGCTTTCACCCTTTCCGTATATTCCTTGGTGTGGATGAGATATGAATGTGCATGGTCGGCATCCGGAACTATCCATAGCTCTTTAGGTTCAGGTTTTGCCTCATATAATTTGTATACCATCCAGGTCGGAACATAATCGTCTTTGTCACCGTGAATGAAGAACATGGGGAGCTGGCATCGGGCGACTTGTTTTAAAGCGGATGCTTCTTTAAATCCCCATCCATATTCCAGTTGGCATAGCCAGTCGGCTGTGTACATTAATGGAAATTGGGGAAGGCCGAACTGGGATTTCAGTTCTTTGGAGAATTGGTCCCATACATTGGTATATCCGCAGTCCTCGATAAAACATTTTACATAGTCGGGCTGAGGTTTCCCCGACACCATCATTGTCGTGGCTGCTCCCATTGAGATGCCATGTACCACCATACGGGTGCTGTCGCCATATATTTCGTTGGCTGTTTTCATCCATTGCATGACGTCTTTACGGTCGAGCCATCCCATCTGAATGGCATCTCCTCCGCTCAGTCCCGTG
Organism: uncultured Phocaeicola sp.; assembly: GCF_948499155.1. NCBI lineage: Bacteria > Pseudomonadati > Bacteroidota > Bacteroidia > Bacteroidales > Bacteroidaceae > Phocaeicola > uncultured Phocaeicola sp. Next base: position 238,068 of record NZ_CAOOSE010000003.1, read on the forward strand.
TCTTTAAGGTCGGGTAAGAGAATGTTGAAGCCTAGCTCTTTGCTATACATATAGCCAATCATCATCATGCGGATAGCGTTATCGGTATATCCGTGAACAATGACGGCGGTTTTCGAGGTAGGCTGTGCGGCAGCTACATAATAGGCATGCATTTTGACATTGTCCGGGGCATAGATAAATGTATCTTTAAGAGCACCTGCGTTTTGCAAACTGTCTTTCCACGGCTTTAGATAAGGGTAAGTGTCGAACATATACTGCCATGAGCCGGCCAAATCCCTTCCCCGGTTATCGGGACGAAGAGAGTAGTTGAGCATATATTGGCTGGCTCCCAGCAGAATAACGGTAAGAAGAACGAGCACAAGGCCCGTTCCGATAAGATATTTCTTTTTCATACTTTATTTATTCCATATATCCCAAGCACCGAAAGCCTGCAACAGCAGCATCTCCAAACCGTTTTTGGTGACAGCTCCCTTGTCGGCTCCTTTCTTCATGAATAGGGTGGTGTCGGGATTATACAACAAATCATAAAGCAAATGGTTGGGGGTAAGGCACTCGTATGGAATATGGGGATATTCGTTGGCACGAGGATACATCCCCACCGGTGTACAGTTGACGATTACTTTGTATTCGTCCATCACTTCAGGTGTTAAATCTTCGTATGTGAACATCCCTTCGCGGGGGGTGCGTGACACGAATTTAGCTTCCAGTCCTAACTTTTTAAGTCCATGGTAAATGGCTTTGGAAGCGCCCCCTGTGCCTAGTATCAAAGCTTTCTTGTGCTGCGGTTCCAACAGTGGCTCAATAGATTGGGTAAATCCCAGAATATCAGAGTTATATCCGATTAGTTTGATTTTTCCTTTAGCGGGGCGGATGATTTTAATCACATTTACAGCACCGATGGCGGCTGCATCAGGGTCTAATTCGTCTAAATAAGAAATGACTTGTTCTTTATAAGGAATGGTGACGTTCAGACCTACCAAATCATGATTTTCCAGCAAAACGCCGGGCAGTTCCTTGATGGAAGGTATTTCGAAGTTTACATATTCGGCGTCAATATTTTCGGAGTTAAACTTCTCATTGAAGAAGTTCTTTGAGAAAGAATGTCCGAGTGGATAACCTATCAAACCATATTTTTTCATAAAACTCTTGCTTTTAGTTATTTTGTTGCTAAATAAAGTGTACAGATACCCAATGTCAATCGTTTAAAGTTTACTTGGCTGAAACCGGCTTTGCGGATGATGTCAGTCATGATTTCTCCTTGTGGAAAAGCCTTGATGGATTGGGGTAGGTAAGTGTATGCACTTTGGTCTTTGGAAAGAAGTTTTCCGAGGGTGGGGATAACTACTTTGGAATAAATGGCATATAATTGTTTCATAGGGAACCAATCCGGTTCGGAAAGTTCGAGGATGACTAATTTTCCGTTGTCGTCGAGTACGCGGTGCATCTCACGCAACCCTTTATCGAGGTCTTCAAAATTGCGTACGCCGAAGGCTACTGTGATAGCATCGAAGCGTTTGTCGGGGAAAGTGAGTGCCGTACAATCTTCTTTGGCGAAGGAAATGCGGTTCTCCAAGCCGGCAGCTTTTACTTTTTCACGCCCCACATTCATCATGCCTTCCGATATGTCCGTGCCTATCAGTTCTTCGGGTTGAAGGATGCGGCAGGCTTGAATGGCAAAGTCACCGGTGCCGGTGGCTACATCCATCATACGTTGCGGATGAAAAGGCTTCAGCCAGTTGATGGCTTTGCGGCGCCAACTTTTATCTATATTCCATGATAGGGCATGATTCAGTTGGTCGTAGGCAGGAGCAATGTTGTCGAACATTTTCTCTACCTGCACGCTTTTCTTTTCGTCGGCGTTGTAGGGCTTGATATTTTCTTGTGGATAGTTAGTCATACGCTTCTTTATATATAGGGGGAAATCCGGGGCGGATTCAGTCCGTCCCGGATACATTCTCCTTTTTAAACGAGGAGAGTCATTTATTTCAGGTATTCGGTAATGTTCTTTTCGATACGTTCGGCGATATTGTCTGTATTTGCTTTTACAAACTTCTCACCGGTGATATGTTCGAACAATTCCATATAGCGTTCGCTGATAGAGTTTACGATTTCGGGAGTCATTTCAGGAACCTGTTGTCCTTCTTTACCCTGGAAACCGTTTTCCATCAGCCATTCACGTACAAACTCTTTAGAAAGTTGTTTCTGGGGTTCACCTTTAGCAAAGCGTTCCTCGTAACCTTCCGAGTAGAAATAGCGGCTTGAGTCGGGAGTATGGATTTCGTCCATCAGGTAGATAGTGCCGTTGTGCTTACCGAATTCATATTTGGTATCTACCAGAATCAATCCGCGTTCGGCAGCGATTTCTGTACCGCGTTTGAACAAAGCCAATGTATATTTCTCCAAAATTTCATATTCTTCAGGAGTAGCCAAACCTTGTTTCAGGATTTCTTCCTTCGAAATATCTTCGTCGTGTAGACCCATTTCAGCCTTGGTGGTCGGGGTTACAATGGGTTCCGGGAACTTCTGGTTTTCTTTCATCCCTTCGGGAAGTTTCACACCGCAGATTTCGCGGACACCGTTTTTATAAGCACGCCATGCGCTACCGCAAAGATAACCGCGAACGATCATTTCTACAGGGAATCCCTGGCACATAACACCTACGGTTACCATAGGGTCGGGAGTAGCCATTTTCCAGTTGGGGCAGATGTCGGTGGTTGCATCCAGGAATTTGGCTGCAATCTGGTTCAGCATTTGTCCTTTGTAGGGGATACCTTCGGGCAGAACTACATCGAATGCAGAGATACGGTCTGTAGCTACCATTACTAACTTTTCGTCATTGATGTTGTACACATCACGCACTTTGCCGTGGTACACGTTCTTTTGTCCCGGAAAGTTAAAGTCTGTTCTTGTTAATGCTTTACTCATGTCTTTTTTATAATTATAAAATGAATATTCTGTTAAAACAGTGTTGGTTCGTTATTACTGTCTTTTATCATAAAACGCTTAGGTGATTGATTACTTGCCTCAATGTCTTGCATCTTTTGGAGGTAATCTGTCATTTTCCGGCTTGACCAGTCTAATTTCAGTCGCTCGATGATTTCTTTGGAGCTTAATTTCTGTCCCTTCAGTATTTTTTTTATTTTGTTGTTTAGACTTTCATATTCGCAATTGGGTTCGTCGACAATTCCCATAGCAATTTCCGCTTCACAAGCGTTTCCCTGCAAAGATACGGAAATAGCTCCTTTTTCTATTAAAAGTAAGTTGGCATTTTTTTCCAAAGGTGCCGGTTGGCGGACATATACCTTGCGTTTTTTGCGTAATCCATCAATGACTCCCGACCAAGTCCCTCCTTTGTTATCGGATTCTGCAACATAGATATCTGTTGCCAATCCGTAGATATAGATGTTTCTTGCCATGGCCAGTCCTGCATTCCATGGGGCTTTGGGCTGAAAAGTACTCAAGACCAATACTCGGCCGGCTATGATGTCTTTGTATAGTGCTTTAAAACCAGAAGTGAAAGAAGTGATGCCCTGAGGTAGGACAACTATACTTTTCCCACCATATTTGAGAGTGGAGTCCAATGCCTGTTTGTCCACTCCTTTGGCATACCCGCTGACAACAACTTTATCCTCTTGTGCTGCCCGGCGTGCTATGTTGTCGGTAAAAATCAAAGAAGTGTTTCCTGCTTGGCGTGAACCGACAATGGCTATGCTGTCCTCTTGTAACAATCGTTTGTTCCCTTTGATATATATCAGGGGAGGGGCATACGTCTTTTTCAGATTTACTTTCAATGCTTTGGGATAATCCGAAGAGGTTATAGGAATCATATCATATCCTTGTTCCAGTAAATCTTCTGCCAAAAAAGAATAGTTGGGCAACTCTGCTTTTGCAGCTTGTAACCATTCTGTCTCCTCGTCGGACAGTTCAAATGTTTCTTTCCATATAGACGAATCACTATGAAAGAAATCGGATAAATCCATTTCTTTTTCGTAACAGCGGACTATCAGGTTATTTTTGCGTACTGTCCGCATTCTTTCTGTATGGGCTAATGCCATCCAATAAGCATATTCCTGTTTCATGATTTTTAATCCTTTCTTTTTTCTAAGTCATCACCGCCTATTGTTTTTGCTATTACCAGGGGAGCTATTTCTATAGCTCCAGCCTTGGAAAGCATTTTTCCGATTTCTTTGATGGTTGCTCCGCTGTCGTAAATGTCATCTATTAGTAAGATGGATTTTCCGATTATAAGCTCCGGTTCCGTCAAACAGAATGCTCCTGCTACATTGTCTTTTTTCAAGATACTGTTTTGAAATACTTTCTGCGCATCCGTTTCTCTGGTCTTTTTCAATTGGTCGGATATGGGAATCTTCAGTACAACACTTATTTTATGGGCAAAGTTTTTCACTAAGTCGCCAGATAAAGTTGGGGGTACATATAATATCAAGTCGAACTGTTTGTTGCCATATCGTTTTCGGAAAGCCTGTAATGTCATTTTCAATAATGAATCTGGAAAGTCTCCGCCTTGTTCGTATTTGCATCTGTGGATGCAGGTGCCTATATGGGATATTCCGTAGTAAGCACCAGCCACACCGTTTATCAGGTTACTTTTGCTGCTTTCTACTACTAATTCGGGAAAGTAGTTATCCCAAAAACTTTTGATGAGTTCTTTATCTTTTTCTGAAACCTTCACTTTCCGTTTCACCAAATCCGTATTGTCGCAGTTCTTATGGAAATTCAACTCTGTGTCTCCCAAAAAATCACAAAGGTACTTCATGCGTGGTTTTTGTGTGAATACATAGTCTACCATACTGTCTAAGTCTTTCAGCTTGGCTGAACGCACTTCTTCGAATATGGTAGTGTCCAATGGATTGGCACCGAATTGATATTCATATTTTTTACAGCCGTTATATATCACTTCTTTAATGATGTCTTGCTCTATCAAGTCTGCTTTTATCACCATGAGGGGTGTTTGTTTCAGGTTTGTTTTTCGCATGAGGTCGTACAGGCCTAAGGGTTCTTCTTGCAGCAGGCTTATGACCTTTAAGTATGTATTGGTTGTAGGCCGTGCCGATTCAATAAATACTTTTGGAAGTTTATAGTCCTCTTGAACTCCGTTTGCATCTTTCGATGAGTTATAGAACAGAATGGCTACGGTGGGTTTTCCGTCTCTTCCGGCACGCCCTATTTCCTGATAATAATGTATCGGTGAAGCCGGTATTTGTGTATGGATGACAAAACGGATATCCGGCTTGTCAATACCCATGCCCAAGGCATTGGTGGAAATGATGCATTTCCAGCGATTCTCCATGAGCCCTTGTTCTATTTCTTTTCGTTGCTCGCCGTCAAGTCCTGCATTATAACCGATGCAATCTATTTCATTTTGTTGAAGCCAACGGGCATATTGTTCTGTTTGAATGCGTGTTCCCACGTAAATTAATCCAGTGCCCGGTAGTCTTTTTAGCCAATGTGCCAGACCTATCATCTTTTCCTCTTCGGATTGTGTCTCGACGACATAGAGGTGGAAGTTGTCTCTTAGCAGGTTTCCTCTAATTGTTTGCAGATTACCACCGATTTGTTGTTCGATGTCCTGTTGTACGCGTAGGGTAGCGGTTGCGGTAGTAGCCAATACCGGCATATCTTTGGGCAATAAATTCACTAAGTTGATGATGCGCCTGAAAGCCGGTCTGAAGTCATGTCCCCATACGGATATGGTATGTGCTTCGTCAATGACAATCATGGATAATTTCATTTTTCGTGTGGCTTCTATCCATTCTTGATTTTCCTGTCGTTCGGGTGCAATATATAAAATTTTGATATTCCCTTCCAATGCATCGGCAATGGCTTGGGTGTTTTCTTCCGGAGCTTGTTCCGAATTTATATAGCGTGCAGCAATACCTTTGGCTTTTAGAGCATTTGTCTGGTCGCGCATCAAAGCAATGAGTGGTGAGAATATGATAGTTACTCCGTCAAAAAGTATGGCAGGGAATTGATAACAAAGCGATTTTCCAAAACCGGTTCGTTCTATCAGCAGCATACGTTCTCCTCTAAGCAATCTTTCTATGGTGTTCCATTGCTCGTCGTAGAAATGTTCAAGTCCGAATACTTGCTTTAATATAGTTTCTGCCTTACTGCGTGTTATCATTTCTCTTTTTCTATTTTCTGTTTCGCTTTTTGCTCGGCTTTCTGTTTTTCCTCGAACTTCTCATAAGCATCCACAATGCGGGTTACCAGCTTATGTCGCACGATATCTTTTTTATTCAGTTCGATAAAGCTGATACCCTTTACTCCTTTCAGAATTTTCAAAGCCTGCACCAGTCCCGAAGTTTGTGATGAGGGCAAATCTATTTGCGTCATATCTCCCGTAACAATCATTTTGGTGTTCATGCCCATACGGGTGAGGAACATTTTGATTTGCTGTGTCGTGGTATTCTGAGCCTCGTCCAATATCACCACGGCATCGTTCAGTGTACGTCCGCGCATAAATGCCAGAGGAGCAATCTGAATCACATTCAGTTCCATATATTCTTTCAGCTTGGCAGCCGGAATCATATCCTGCAGAGCATCATACAGCGGTTGCAGATAAGGATCAATCTTATCTTTCATATCACCGGGAAGGAAACCGAGTTTTTCACCGGCTTCCACAGCCGGGCGGCTTAGAATGATTTTCTTGATTTCCTTGTTTTTCAGAGAGCGTACAGCAAGCGCGATAGCGGTATAAGTCTTTCCGGAACCGGCCGGACCGATGGCAAACAGCATATCGTTCTTTTCGTACTCCTGCACCAGTTTCAACTGATTGGGGCTGCGAGGCACGATAGGCTTCCCCGTCACACTGAATACAATCGTGTCGCCGGTCTTTTCCACTTGGGGTTTGCGTCCTTTGACAATATCCAGAATGACTTCCTCCTTCAATGAATTATACTGGGCACAATATTTTTCCAGTGCCAGAATACTCTCTTCGAAAGCACACATTTCTTCTTCGTCCCCCATCACTTTAATGACATTTCCACGTGCCACGATTCTCAGCTTGGGGTACAAAGCTTGTATCATTTGCATATTGGCGTTGTTTACACCATAAAAAATAACAGGATCAATATCCTCTAAAACAATATGTTTTTCTATCATTTAACTAGTTTAGGTACAGATGTACTATTTTATAGGGTGCAAATTTAATGAAAGGTTTTCATTGTTTTCATTTTCCGGGGCAATTTATTTGCATAAGCTTTTCCTGAAAAAAGATTTTAGGTTATCTTTGCCCGGCAATAATGAAAAAGACAATAAAGTTATGAATTATATGAAATGTGCATGTTGCACACTGTTTTCTCTTCTGTTTACTTTGACGGTGTCTTCGGGGTGTAAGGAAAAAGATATGTCCATGAAGATGAATGAACCTCGTAATATAAAAGGTGTAATCAGTTATAAACGCAGTTTTGGTGATTTGAATGATACTCATTTGAGTGTGGCAAAGCGGATTGGTATCCGCCCTTTGGCCTCCCGTGCAGAAGCGGAAGGATTGGGCGGTAAGTTGGTGGAGGTTGCTCCATGCGAGCGATATGCCATGGATTCGCTTACACATTCCATTCCTTTTTTGGTGCCGAAAGCCGGTGCATTATTGGATACTATCGGAGCTAATTTTCTGGATTCACTGACTTGCAAAGGATTGAACCCGAATCAAATCATCGTTACTTCCGTACTTCGTACTTCCGACGATGTCAAGCGTTTGCGTCGCCGTAACGGAAATGCTTCCGCAAACTCAGCTCATGCTTTCGGAACCACATTTGACGTGAGTTACCGTCGTTTCAAAAAGGTGGAAGACCCTGACGGACGTCCTATGCAGGATGTGAGTGCCGATACGTTAAAACTTGTTTTGGCTGAAGTGTTGCGTGACCTTCGGAAAGCAGACAGATGTTACATTAAGTATGAGTTAAAGCAAGGATGTTTTCACATCACTGCCCGCTAATCCGGACTGTTGTTTTTAAACCTCTTATTTAGATTTTAAAATGCGATACTTTATATATCTAGCTTACGACGGAACAAATTATCATGGTTGGCAAATCCAGCCCAACGGTATGAGTGTGCAGGAAGCGTTGATGCGTGCGCTTTCCACTTTCTTGAGAAAAGAGATAGAGGTGGTGGGAGCAGGACGCACGGATGCCGGTGTGCACGCCCGGCTCATGGTGGCGCATTTTGACTTTGAGAGTGAATTGGATGGGGCGCAGATAACGGATAAGCTGAACCGTCTGCTTCCTCCCGATATTGCCGTATATGGCGTAAAGCGGGTGAAGGATGACGCGCATGCCCGCTTTGATGCTACTTATCGCACTTATAAATATTATGTAACTACCCGGAAAGAGCCTTTTAACCGTCAATACGCATGGCGCCTTTTCAATGAGCCGGATTTCGGGAAGATGAATGAGGCGGCCCGTACTTTGTTTGATTATACCGATTTCACCAGTTTTAGCAAGTTGCATACCGATGTAAAGACGAATAATTGCAAGATAATGCATGCCGAGTGGACACAAGTCAGTGAAACGGAATGGGTATTTACAATTCAGGCAGACCGCTTTTTGAGGAACATGGTCAGGGCTGTGGTGGGTACATTGATAGAAGTGGGCCGTGGAAAACTCTCGATAGAGGGTTTCAGGCAAGTCATAGAGAAAAAGGATAGATGCAGTGCCGGAAGCTCAGTGCCGGGACACGCTCTGTTTTTGGTCGATGTGGGATATCCGGAAGACCTGTTCATCCTGTAAGGAGGAGATTATTGCTTTTCGGTAAGATATTTCCAATAGCGCACAGGCATATCTTGCCGGTGTTTTCTCGGATTCCGCCGTTCCTTGATGCAGATAGCCTTGAAATAAGTCTTCCATAATTGTTGGAAGAGCTTCTCATCGTTATCCATCAGGCTTTCGTTCAACATACCTGTGACCAAATGGGCCTGCCGGGGATTTTCAAAAGTAACTTCTTTCATCTCTTTCAAGTCGTAATAATATCCGTATTGCCGTTTCACGTCGTAGATTAGCCACGGTTGGTCGGCAAAGCGGTCTTTGAAATGCTCCACAGTCAGGGGAAGAGCATTGAACTGTGGTTCGACAGCGGCAAAGAATGTTCCGTCCACAGCTTTCTGAAAGCGGACGAACTGCATCAGGTGTATTCGCTCTCCATCCACCTTCTTATAGATTTTTGACAATTCAAGAACGTCTGCATCTGCAAAGTTTGTCTCGATGGAACGAGGCGAGTCGATTGCTTTTCTCATATAGCGGAACAACATTTTGTCTACTTCCGGCAGCTCCGACAGCCAGCAATAGGTGAGGGCGGACAGGGCATGGCAGGATATTCTCTTCTCTAATCCGCGCCACACGCGCATTGCTTTGCCTTCATCGGTGATGACGGTAAAGGTTTCGTTGTAAAATAGCGGTAGCGGCTCACCTTCCATCAAAAGCAAGTCGGGGAAAGTCTTGCGGGAGTAGGCATCAAAAATGCAGGTTAGCAAGCCTTCGAAGGTATGGTCGTAGATAAAGATATTCATTCGTTTTCGGGTTCTTCAAATTCCAATATCAGTTGTCGTTCATCTGTCTTTCTCTTAGGCTTGGGTACCAACAGTTTCCGTACTCCCGAAGGGGTGAGTTCGTTTACCGTTCGGGTGGGGAGCTCGTTGCAGGTGATAAAATATTGTGCTTTCTTCATCACTACTCCTATTTTCTTCAACTCATAGAATCCCAATTTCGAGAAGCGGCGCGAAGCGACGATAAACCTAGCCGATTTAACCCCGATGCCCGGTACACGAAGTATCATCTCGTAGTCGGCCTGGTTGATGTCTACCGGGAATTGTTCGGGATGCCGAAGTGCCCAGCTCAGTTTGGGGTCGATTTCCAAATCAAGGTCGGGGTAGGAATCATCCACAATTTCTTCCACTTTAAACTGATAAAACCGCAACAGCCAGTCTGCCTGATACAAACGGTTCTCGCGTACCAAAGGGGGCTGCTTCAGTGCCGGAAGTCGCTTGTCGTAAGTATTGACCGAAATATAGCCCGAATAATAAACGCGCCGCATCGTGGGGTGTCGGTACAGTGAAGAGGAAAGATACAATATATCCTTATCTGATTCCGACGTGGCTCCGACAATCATCTGTGTGCTTTGCCCGGCAGGGACGAAGCGTGGAGCATGGCGGAACTTCTTTCTGTCCTCTTTATTCATGAGCACCCCCTGTTGAATGTAGCGCATGGGTCGGTATACACTTTGGTGGTCTTTTTCGGGAGCGAGAAGTTTGAGATTCTCCTCTTTAGGTATCTCTATGTTTACGCTCAGACGGTCGGCATAGAGTCCGGCCTCGTTCACCAGCTCGCGACTGGCACCCGGGATGCTTTTCAGATGGATGTAACCGTTGAACCGGTGTACGAGCCGCAAGTCTTTGGCAATCCGTACGAGGCGCTCCATCGTGTAGTCGGGATTTCGCACTACGCCCGAGCTCAGGAAAAGTCCTTCGATGTAATTGCGCCGGTAGAACTCGATGGTGAGGTCTACCAATTCGCTCACCGAGAGCGTGGCACGGGGAATGTCGTTACTGCGGCGGTTGATGCAGTAGGCGCAATCGTAAATGCAATAATTGGTGAGCATGATTTTGAGCAGCGAGATGCATCGCCCGTCCTCAGCAAAACTATGGCAGATACCCCAACCTCCAACAGTGTTTCCCAGTGTGCCCGATGAATTGCGGCGCACTGTCCCGCTGCTGGAGCAGGACACATCGTATTTGGCAGATTCCGCCAGTATCTTGAGTTTGGCAAGGACGTTTTCGTTCATATCTTCAACAGGGATATTTTCGCCAAAAATACAGATAGTGTTTGAAACAGGCAAGGGCTTTCTGATTATTTATATCAAATTGGATATTCCTTTTCGAGGCTTTTGTTGTAACTTTGCACCCGATTAAAAAACAGGTAAAAAGATGATGTGGTTACTTTTAGCTTTTCTCTCGGCGGCATTGCTGGGATTCTATGATGTATTTAAAAAGCAGTCGTTAAAGAACAATGCAGTGATTCCCGTACTCACGCTGAATACGTTGTTCTCCAGTTTGATATTCCTTCCGTTTATTGTGCTGTCGGCATGGCGTCCCGATATATTGGAAGGCGGACTTTTCTTTGTTCCCGTGGTGGGGTGGGAGGTACACCGATTTATTGTTTTGAAGTCTGTCATTGTCCTTTCTTCGTGGATATTGGGATATTTCGGCATGAAGAATCTTCCGATAACCATTGTGGGGCCGATTAACGCCACCCGTCCGGTGATGGTATTGGTGGGAGCCTTGCTGGTGTTTGGCGAACGACTGAATCTCTATCAGTGGATAGGGGTATTGATGGCGGTCTTTTCTTTTTTTATGCTGAGCCGAAGCGGAAAGAAGGAGGGCATTGACTTTAAACATAATAAGTGGATTTATTTCATTGTGATGGCTGCTGTGTTGGGAGCTGTCAGCGGACTGTATGACAAATATCTGATGGCACCTGTCAGTCAGGGAGGCATCGGGCTGGACCGCATGGTGGTGCAGTCGTGGTATAACATTTACCAGTTGTTTATGATGAGTGCCGTGCTGATGCTGCTGTGGTGGCCGAAGCGACAGGCGACCACTCCTTTCCGCTGGGATTGGTGCATCATACTGATATCCATCTTCCTTTCGGCTGCCGACTTTGTCTATTTCTATGCATTGAGTCTTGACGGTGCCATGATTTCCATTGTTTCGATGGTGAGGCGAGGTAGCGTGATTGTTTCCTTTATTTTCGGTGCAATGGTGTTCCGCGAGAAGAACCTCAAAAGCAAAGCGGTAGACTTGGCACTGGTGCTTATCGGTATGATATTTCTTTATTTCGGAAGTCGGTGAGGGGGGTCGTCAGATAGTCCCGACAAGAATATACGCCTGATAAGCAGTCTGTTGGTATATTGGAGTGAGGGACAGGTAGCCTGATTTTATCCTTCCTCCCTCTAACAGCAGAGGGTGCTGGAGGCGCAAGAACCGGTCGGCCTGTTCCGCTTCACCGGGCGAAGCATAATATTCTATTGCGTAGCGGCCTTGCACACGGTCACACACATATCTGTCATAAACCATCCGGGCCACTACTCCCATATTCATCCGCAGATTGATTTCCACACAGGGATGAATGGCATAACCTGTCTTCGCCAAAGACGTGCGACATATCATCATGTCCACTCCCAGATAACCTTCATACCCGCCTATGGTGTGTGCCAGTTCATCTGCCATCCGTCTGCAGAGCCGATGGAATACGGATGTGGGGACGTAGGCCGACAGCTTTTTCAGAATATCGGCATCGGCTGCCAAAAGATTTTCTTTATAAATGCCACGCTTGTCCGTTTCAAACAGAGAATAACCTGCAAAGCGCACCTCACCCTTTCCGTTGCTGAAAAATTCCATTGCAAAGTCTTTCACCTTATCATAAAATGGTTCGCCCACCACTGCCTGCTGGGTGTGGAGCACGTGTTGCACCCAACCTTTCAGCGGGCGGGTAAATGCTCCCGAAGTGTACTGAATCCCTCGTCCGCTGCCCGACCATGGAGACTTCAGCACGGCCTGCGGATACGAACGGACAAAGTATTCGACTTCCTCCTCTGTGTGAAACAGAAAAGATTCACCTACAAACGGAGTATGGGCCTCCGTATCTTCAGGAAGAGTGGGAAAATCCTCCATCGCACCATTATATTCCGATACTGCAGACGAGGAATATAACCGTTGCCCCCTATGAATGGAAGACAGTACACGCACCGCCGTCTGGCGCCCCGACAGTTCACGGACACGCTTCATCTCTTCATCCGTAAGACAGGCTGAATCCGTTATTCCTGCCTCGTGTAACCGACGGAGCAAAGAGGGGTTCCAGCCCCAGGGAGATATCTTAGTATAGGAAGAAGATAGTCCGGTGACAAACTCCACAGCAGGCAGCAGCGGAGACAGAACTTTCATTTGTATGTCGTGGGGAGCAACATCTGTCAGCACCGCATCTCCCGGTGCGGCATACCACGCCGGGAGCACCGACAAATCGGCTGCCATCCGTCGCGCACTGGCCGGCGGCATGTAATACGAATCACCACACGCCAATGCCATATCATTTTCAGGGTTAAACAGATAAAGAGTTTTCATTTACAGTGCAAAGATAGGAATTTCCCTGTCTATTAAAAGAAGAAAAATAATAATATTTTGCTATCTCCAGTTTGCAATTTGAATTAGTATTGCTATATTTGCAGCCGATAAAAAAGCAACCATGGAAACCTTTTACAGAACACACAGTTATCTGGTGGAACATACAAATGCTCCTGTTCGCCGGGACCTGATGGACGAAATAGACTGGAACGACAGACTGATCGGTATCAAGGGAACTCGTGGCGTGGGGAAGACGACTTTCCTCCTGCAATATGCAAAAGAAAAGTTCGGCACAGACCGTTCATGCCTGTTTATCAACATGAACAACTTCTATTTCTCTAAATATACACTGGTGGATTTTGCAGGAGAATTTGTCAAACGCGGAGGCAAGGTCTTGTTGATAGACCAAGTGTTTAAATACCCCGAATGGAGCCACGACCTACGTGCGTGTTATGAAAAGTTTCCCGGGCTGAAAATTGTATTCACGGGTTCGTCCGTGATGAGGCTGAAAGAAGAAAATCCCGAACTGAGTGGCATCGTAAAGGTGTATTACCTGAGAGGTTTCTCTTTTCGCGAATACCTGAATCTGCAAAGCGGAAACAATTTCCGTGCCTATACCTTACAAGATATTTTAGAGAATCATGAACAGATAGCGAAAACAATCTTGCGCAACGTCAAACCGCTTGATTTTTTTCAGGATTATCTGCATCACGGTTTCTATCCGTTCTTCCTTGAGAAGCGCAACTTCTCGGAGAATTTGTTGAAAACCATGAACATGATGATAGAAGTGGATATACTTCTTATCAAACAAATTGAATTGAAATATCTCTCGAAGATAAAAAAATTACTATATTTGCTAGCTGTGGACGGACCTGTGGCTCCGAACGTCAGCCAGTTGGCTACGGAGATTCAAACCTCGCGTGCCACGGTGATGAATTACATTAAGTATCTGGCAGATGCGCGTCTCATTAATATGGTGTATCCGAAGGGGGAGGAATTTCCTAAAAAACCATCAAAACTGATGATGCACAACACCAACCTGATGTATTCCATTTATCCGGTGAAGGTCGATGAACAAGATGTTCTGGACACCTTTTTTATGAACACAATGTATAAAGACCACAAACTGTATAAAGGCGATAAAGGCACTTCGTTTATGGTAGACGGTAACTTGCACTTCCGCATCTGTGCCGAAGGATGCAAGTTCAAGAACAACCCGAACGTATATTATGCCCCCCACAAGCTAGAATTGGGACACGGCAATCAGATTCCGTTGTGGCTTTTCGGCTTTTTATATTAAGAGATAGAGAATAATTTTAATTACCTAATAATTAGTAATTGTATGACTAAACAAAAAAAATTCATCACTTGTGATGGTAATCAGGCAGCAGCACATATCTCGTATATGTTCTCTGAAGTAGCTGCTATCTACCCCATCACTCCGTCGTCTACTATGGCTGAATACGTAGACGAATGGGCTGCCGCAGGTCGTAAAAACATCTTCGGCGAAACAGTTTTGGTACAGGAAATGCAGTCAGAAGGGGGTGCAGCAGGTGCTGTTCACGGTTCTCTTCAGGCAGGTGCGTTGACTACCACTTACACTGCATCACAGGGATTGTTGCTGATGATTCCTAACATGTACAAAATTGCCGGTGAATTCCTGCCTTGCGTGTTCCACGTATCGGCTCGTACGTTGGCTTCTCACGCATTGTGTATTTTCGGTGACCATCAGGACGTAATGTCTGCACGTCAGACCGGTTTCGCAATGTTGGCAGAAGGTTCTGTACAAGAAGTTATGGATTTGGCCGGTGTCGCTCATCTGGCTACCATCAAGTCACGTGTTCCGTTCATGAACTTCTTCGATGGTTTCCGTACCTCTCACGAAATTCAGAAAATCGAAATGCTGGAAAATGAAGACCTGGCAGGTCTGATTGACCAACAGGCTTTGGCTGAATTCCGCGCACGCGCATTGAATCCCAACAAGCCGGTTGCCCGTGGTATGGCTGAAAATCCTGACCACTTCTTCCAGCACAGAGAATCTTGCAACAACTTCTATGAAGCAGTTCCCGCTATCGTAGAAGAATATATGAATGAAATCTCCAAAATCACAGGCCGCAAATACGGTTTGTTCGATTACTATGGTGCCGAAGATGCAGAACGCGTCATCATCGCTATGGGTTCTGTTACAGAAGCTGCTCGCGAAGCTATCGACTACTTGATGAGCAAAGGTGAGAAAGTGGGTATGGTTGCCGTACACCTGTACCGTCCGTTCTCTGCTAAACACTTCCTGGCTGCTGTACCTAAGACTGCCAAGACTATCGCAGTTCTTGACCGTACTAAAGAACCGGGAGCTAACGGCGAACCTTTGTATCTGGATGTTAAAGACTGCTTCTATGGTGCAGAAAACGCTCCGGTTATCGTAGGCGGCCGTTACGGTTTGGGTTCTAAGGACACTACTCCTTCTCAGATTTTGGCTGTATTCAAGAACTTGTCTCTGCCGATGCCGAAGAATCACTTCACTATCGGTATCGTAGACGACGTCACTTTCACTTCTCTTCCTCAGGAAGCAGAAATCGCACTGGGCGGTGAAGGTATGTTCGAAGCTAAATTCTACGGACTGGGTGCCGACGGTACAGTAGGAGCCAACAAGAACTCTGTAAAGATTATCGGTGACAACACCGACAAGCACTGTCAGGCTTACTTCTCATACGACTCAAAGAAATCAGGTGGTTTCACTTGCTCTCACTTGCGTTTCGGTGATACTCCTATCCGTTCTACTTATTTGGTAAACACTCCGAATTTCGTAGCTTGCCACGTACAGGCTTACCTGCACATGTACGATGTGACTCGCGGACTTCGTGACAACGGTTCATTCCTGCTGAATACCATTTGGGAAGGTGAAGAACTGGCTAAGAATCTGCCTAACAAAGTGAAGAAATACTTCGCACAACATAATATCACTGTTTACTATATCAATGCCACTCAGATTGCACAGGAAATCGGTTTGGGTAACCGTACCAACACCATCCTGCAGTCAGCATTCTTCCGTATCACAGGCGTTATTCCTGTTGACTTGGCTGTAGAACAGATGAAGAAATTCATCGTTAAGTCATACGGCAAGAAGGGTGAAGACGTGGTGAACAAGAACTACGCAGCCGTTGACCGTGGCGGTGAATACAAACAATTGCCTGTTGACCCCGCATGGGTGAACCTGCCGGATGATCCGAAGGCTGAAAACAACGATCCTGCTTTCATCAACGAAGTGGTTCGTCCTATCAACGCTCAGGATGGCGACTTGCTGCCGGTTTCTGCATTCAAGGGTATCGAAGACGGTACTTGGCATCAGGGAACAGCTCAGTACGAAAAACGTGGTGTAGCTGCATTCGTTCCCGAATGGAATGCTGAAAACTGTATCCAGTGTAACAAGTGTGCATACGTTTGTCCTCACGCTTCTATCCGTCCGTTCGTGCTCGATGCTGAAGAACAGAAGGGTGCTCAGTTCGAAACACTGAAAGCTGTAGGAAAGCAATTTGACGGTATGACATTCCGTATCCAGGTTGACGTACTCGACTGTCTGGGTTGCGGTAACTGTGCCGATGTTTGTCCGGGCAATCCGAAGAAGGGTGGCAAGGCTTTGACCATGAAACACTTGGAAAGCCAGTTGCCTCAGGCTGCCAACTGGGAATATTGCTCTAAGAATGTGAAGAGCAAACAGCACTTGGTAGACATCAAGGCTAACGTGAAGAACTCTCAGTTCGCTACTCCGTTGTTCGAGTTCTCAGGAGCTTGCTCAGGTTGTGGTGAAACTCCGTATGTGAAACTGATTTCTCAGTTGTTCGGCGACCGTGAAATGGTTGCTAACGCTACCGGATGTTCTTCTATCTACTCAGGTTCAGTACCTTCAACTCCTTATACTACTAATGAAAAAGGTCAGGGTCCTGCTTGGGCTAACTCACTGTTCGAAGACTTCTGCGAATTCGGTCTGGGTATGACTTTGGCCGACAAGAAACTTCGTGCACGTATCGAAGCTGCCATGAAGGATGCTATCGCCAGCGATACTTGTCCTGCTGAATACAAAGAAGCATTCCAGGAATGGATGGACGGCAAAAACGATGCTGACAAGAGCAAGGCTGCTGCCGAAAAGATTATCCCGATGGTAGAAGCTGCTAAAGACAAATGTGCAAACTGCGCTACAATCGCCGAATTCAAGAACTACTTGGTGAAGAAGAGCCAGTGGATTATCGGTGGTGACGGTGCTTCTTATGATATCGGTTACGGTGGTTTGGACCACGTGATTGCTTCAGGCGAAGATGTAAACATCCTGGTATTGGATACCGAAGTTTACTCTAACACCGGAGGTCAGTCATCTAAAGCCACTCCGCTGGGTGCTATCGCTAAGTTTGCCGCTTCAGGTAAGCGTGTTCGCAAGAAAGACCTTGGTATGATTGCTACTACTTACGGTTATGTATATGTAGCTCAGATTGCCATGGGTGCTGACCAGGCTCAGACCTTGAAAGCTATCCGCGAAGCAGAAGCTTACCCCGGACCATCATTGGTTATCGCTTACGCTCCGTGTATTAACCACGGTTTGAAGGCCGGTATGGGTAAGAGTCAGGCAGAAGAGGCTAAGGCTGTAGAATGCGGTTACTGGCACTTGTGGCGCTTCAACCCGGCTTTGGAAGAAGAAGGCAAGAATCCGTTCATGCTTGATTCTAAAGAACCGAAGTGGGAAGAATTCCAAGACTATCTGAAGGGTGAGGTACGTTTTGCTTCTGTAGCAAAACAATATCCTGCTGAAGCTGCTGACCTGTTTGCTGCTTGCGAAGAAATGGCTAAGAAACGTTATGCTTCTTACAAGCGTATGACTGCTATGAATTGGGGTGAATAACTCAATCATATAAATTATTAAGGAAAGGGGATGTGCCGTGAGACACATTCCCTTTTATTATATCATCGCCTTAACGCTTAGCATGAAAATCGCTAGTGCATTCCTTGTTGGCAAGACATGGAACATACCATCTGAACAGAAGAACTGAAGATGTTCTATTACCGTGGTTTTCATCAGTGGGGTAAAATCAATGACTATTTGACTGGTACTTGCCTCAGTACACAAGATAATTTCAAGGAATTGATGTCATATTTCAAAATAAAGGAATAACTGTTTTTTTTGAGTTTGTACCTGTCGAGGAGGTGGCTAACAGGGTAAATAGTACCCTCGAAAAGTACCCTGTAAGCGAAGAAAGTTCGGTGGAAAAGTACCCTGTATCGCCTTTTTTGTTTGTTTCCTTGCTGCAGGTAAGCCACAAAACATTTATGCAATAGCCATTATCATGCTATTAGCTGAGTGAGTATATGGCTGGTAATACACAGAACTCAAGCAACAATTATCTACTTGATTCCATAGAAAACGCATAGCAATCATGAACCCCATAAACGCAAAAAGCGTGCAACCCACCAGAGCTGCACGCTTTTGCTTATTGTTTGTTATCTGTATCTTTATCGGAATCATTTGACTTCCTCAAAATCAACGTGATATATCTATCAGCGACTTGCGTACACGTGTTGCAAATATAACGCAAACCCGAAAATAAGCATCCATAAGCAACACAAGCTCTTGCTCACAAAAGTACGATTTTTATTCATAAATAACGAGATGTAAACGCATAAAAATCAAAAGAAAGCGATACTTTTAACAGATTCTTCGGTTTTATCCTTACCTTTGTGTATGATATTGGGATGTTATACCCAAACAACAATAAGAAAACGATGCAGATACATAACAATACATTGATAGCGGAATGCTCAACTTACGATTTCAAGGAAATGTTGGAACGTAAGAAAGTAAAATCGTGGCTTAAATCCGTGTCGGCTTTTGCTAATACGGATGGTGGCAGTTTGTTCTATGGAGTGAATGATGACGGCATAATTGTAGGGTTGGAGAATCCACAAGCCGATGCTGATTTTATCAGTGAAATGATAAAGGCAAGACTTGACCCTGTGCCGGAAGTTCAACTTATTCCGATAGAACACGAAGGGCATACCCTGCTTGAAGTGAAAGTAAAGGCAGGAACGCTTACACCTTATTACTATTATCAGGATGGGACACGTACTGCATATGTACGAGTTGGCAATGAAAGTGTAGAATGCAACTCCCAACAATTACTTTCGTTGGTATTAAAAGGCACGCACATGACATGGGATTCACTGCCTACCCAAGTGAATGCCAACAAACATTCTTTCATCATCCTTGCCAATACCTTCCGTGAGCAAACCCATCAGGAATGGAATGACAAATATTTGGAATCATTCGGACTGGTAACTCCTGATGGCAAATTGACCAATGCCGGATTGCTGTTTGTGGATAATTGTACCGTATTCCAATCACGTATTTTCTGTACCCGTTGGACTGGACTCTATAAAGATGATGCCATCAGTTCCGTAGAGCATCGGGCTAACCTTGTATTACTATTGAAATACGGCATGGACTTCATCAAGAACTATACCATGAGCGGCTGGGTGAAGATGCCGAACTATCGTCTAAATCTCCCCGACTATTCAGACCGTGCCATCTTTGAAGGGTTGGTAAACCACCTTATCCATAGAGATTATACTGTGATGGGCGGTGAAGTGCATATTGACATTTACGATGACCGTGTAGAATTGGTATCACCGGGTGCAATGCTTGACGGTACACAAATTCAAGACCGTGACATATACAAAGTGCCGTCCATGCGTCGTAATCCTGTCATTGCAGATGTGTTCACACAGTTGGATTATATGGAGAAACGTGGTTCCGGTTTACGCAAAATGCGAGAGCTTACAGAGAAATTACCTAATTTCTTGCAAGGAAAAGAACCACAATATCAAACGGAAGCGACCTCCTTCTACACCACATTCTATAATCTGAACTGGGGCGAAAACGAAAGAATACCTGTTGAAGAAGTAGCCAACAGGGTAAATAGTACCCTCGAAAAGTACCCTGTAAACGAAGAAAGTTCGGTCGAGAAGTTCGGTGAAAATAGCAAAAGTTCGGTGAAAACCTTCGGTGATACGCAAGAAAGTTCGGAGAAAGGTTCGGAGAAAGGTTCGGAGATAATGCAAAAAGGTTCGGAGAAAAAGTTCGGAGATTTGAAAAACAAATCCAAAAGCATTGGGAAAACCGCACAAAAGATTATTGATTTCGTCATTTCCGACCCAT
>NZ_CAOOSE010000004.1:0-76513 GCF_948499155.1 uncultured Phocaeicola sp.
CCCTGCCCCTACAGCTGACGATTGGATAGGCTGGTTTAGTTTTGACACACTCCCAATTTTTAGGTTATGAGAGTTTAGACACATTTATGCTTTCAAGAAGGACTCTGTCTATGTGGCGCAAATTGCACAGACATAGATGCGGGGAGTTTCTTTTCTTTTTATTTGCAGTATTTCTGAATCAGGCCATCCACTACAGTGTCTCCTAATTCTTTTGCTTTGGCAAAGTTTGTACAAGCCTCTTTACTGTTTTTCTGCTGCACCTGACAGTAGCCCAGCATACGATATGCTGCGGCTGCTTTAGAATCAAGGGAAATTGCTTTCTTCAATGCTTCTACCGCTTCATTAAACTGTCCTACACGCAGATGAACGGAGCCCTTTTCTATCCACATCTCTACATCCTCAGGAGACATTTCTACCGCTTTATTGATGTCATTGATAGCTTGTTGATACATTTTACATTGAATTTCGGCTTGCTCGCGTTGTAAGAAGAAAGCAGCGGTAACACGACCGCCTATGGCATCGTAGAACTCGTCATAGTCGACCACTGCTTCACGATATTTGCCCATTTGTGCTTTCATCTCAGCGCGTTCGTAAAAATACGGCGCGGCTTCGGATGTATAAGGGGGAGTGAAACGGACAATGGCGCTATCCATTAGAGCAATCACTTCATTCATGTCAGTTCCTTCTATCAATTGTTTGGTTTTGGCAGCCGAATAGAAGGTGGCGGCAGATGCCAAGGGAGTCTGATTTACTTTCTCATAGCTCTTGTATGCGTCTGGATAGTTGCGCATTGCAAATAAAATATCACCCTCTAGCTGACTGTAAACCGGCTGTGCATCTGTTGCGATAGCTTCGCGGATGATATTCAGTGCTTTGTCGTAACTCCAGTCTCCGTATGCTTTTTTGCCTTCTTCAAGGTTGATGCAGTAAGAGTAAATCATCTTAGCTACATTATATTGTCCTTCTGTTTTATTGTCTGATACGTCTATAGCCTTTTTCAAGTCGGCTTCGGCTAATGCGTTGTGTTCATCATCTCCGATATTCATATAATAGCTTGCTCGGCGTGTATACCCTTCGGTGCTGTTGGGATATGCTTGTAAAAAGTCATTTAGAGTTGCCAGATAGTCTTTGGCATCCATTCGTGATAAAGACATATAAAGATATACCAAGGCTTGGTCTTCTGTTTCGGGCAATGCCTTTGCGATACCTATCTTGTTCAGGTTGATGTCATTGGCGGATAAGGCGGAAATGCTTAATGATTCACCGTATGACGCACCGATGGCATAGCTTTCTTTATCTTCCTCGGATGCACTTTTCTGAATCAGTCCCAGTACTTCACCATTCGCATTCATGATGGGGCAGCTTACAGTTTTGTCACTCGTGGTCATTGTCAGTGTGTAATAGTAAGCTTTGTCGGCAATGGTATCTACTTTGGCCACTTTACCGGTTTGGCAGGTAGCAGCTTTCTGTGTGGAGTAGGGGAGTAGATAAACAGTTTCTCCTACTGTGGCAGGCTGTTCCGCTACTTTCAAGGCAATTGTTTTTTTGTCGGCCTCTGTGCGGAATTTAATGACATCATACATTGAATTTGCACCGGCAATGCGTGTCACAGGCAGTTCTTTGCCGTCAGCATTGATGATGACAGCGCGTTCTGCTCCTTCGAATAAGGAGTAATCAGACAGGGCCGTACCGTTGTTGTTGATATAAAAACCATTACCGGTATTTTTAATTTTATTGTCTTTATCGTAAGTCACGATAGAGAAAACAGCTTTCTTGGCTTTGTCGGCCCATTTTGGAGTGTCTTGGGCATGGACCAATTGGATGGCCATGCAACACATCAGAATCAAAAGTACTTTCTTCATGATATAGTTTTTATTGTTATTCTTCTGTAGAAAAACCACGTTGCTTCACTGCTTCATAAATCAGGATACCTGCGGCAACAGATACGTTTAATGATTCAATCTTACCCAACAACGGAATTTTAATCCATTCGTCACACAATGACAAATGCTCGTAAGGTACACCTGTATCTTCAGCTCCCATAATGATACAAACAGGGTCTTTATAGTTGGCTTTGGTATAGTCATAATCACCCTTTTCGGTGGCTGCAACAATCTTGAAACCACTGTTCTTCAGAAATTTGATGGTTTCGGTCAGGCTTTGTTCGCGGCAGACAGGCAACGTATGCAAGGCTCCGGCAGAGGTCTTCATGGCATCTGCATTGACACTGACACTGTTCTTGGCAGGAATGATAATTGCATCCACTCCGGCACATTCGCACGTGCGGGCAATCGCGCCGAAGTTGCGCACGTCGGTAATGCCGTCCAGCATGATAAGTAACGGATTTTTTCCTTGTTCAAAAAGAAAAGGAACGACATCTTCTGTTTTCTGGTAAGTTATGGCGGAAATAAAAGCCACAACACCCTGATGGTTTTTGCGGGTGATACGGTTGATGCGTTCCACCGGTACGCGCTGTACAGGAATCATTTTACCTTTCAACTCGGCAAACAATTCTTTGGAGAGTTCGCTTTGTATGTCTCTTTTTACTAATATTTTGTCTATCTCTTTTCCGGCTTGAATGGCCTCGATAACGGCACGTACACCGAAAATCATTTCATTTTTCTCTGTCATATTCTTTATTTATATCCTAATAAAACTTTTGCGTTGTTCAGCGCAGCATCCGTCAGGGTGGCTCCACTCAACATGTTTGCTATTTCTTTCACTCGTTCTTCGTCAGTCAATCGGCGTATATGGCTGTTGGTGCCGGTGTCGGTATCTTCTTTGTATACTTTATAATGTGTGATGCCTCTGGCTGCTATTTGCGGCAGATGGGTGATGCTGATTACCTGTCGGTTTTGATTTCCCATTTCTTCCATGATGAGTGCCATCTTTTCGGCGATGGAGCCTGATACTCCGGTGTCTATTTCATCGAAGATGATGGTGGGGAGTTTTACGGCTCCGGCTATCATTGCTTTCAGAGATAGCATGACACGCGCGATTTCACCACCGGAAGCAACGGAAGCCACATTTTGCAATGTTCCGTTTTTGTTGGCTGAAAACAAGAAAGTGACGCTGTCCATTCCTTTGGAGTCCGGCTCTTTCCGAGGGGTAAGTTCTACCATGAAACGCACGTTGGGCATGCCTAGAGGCACCAGCAGTGATTGCATTTGTTTTTCTATATCCTTACCGGCCTGCGTACGTCGTTCGGTCAATATCTTGGCCTGTTCCAACACCTTATTGTATAAAGTGTCCTTTTGTGCTGTCAGCTGTGCTATACGGTCATCAAAAGAGGTGATGGCATTGAGTCGTTCCCGATAATCATCTGTCAGGGCAATTAATTCTTCGATGGTTTGCACGTGATGTTTTTGTTGCAAAGAATAAATAAGGTTCAGCCGTTCGTTTACAAAATCGAGACGGTTAGGGTTAAACTCTATTTCTTCTTGCGCGCCGGCAATGTCGTGCGATAAATCTTTCAGCTCTATATAGCAACTGTCCAGTCTGTTCATCCATTCTTGTGCCGGAGCATATACTTTCGCAATACTTTGCAGGGTTTGCATGCACTCTTTGGTGGCGGAAAGCAGACTTCCTTCATCCGAAGACATGATTTGGTCTACCTTATACAGTCCTGCTTTTATATCCTCGGCATGGCTTAATGTTTCAGCTTCCTGTTCCAGTTCCGTTTGTTCGCCTTCCCGCAGTTCCGCTTCGTCCAGTTGTTCCAGTTGGAAGCGGATATAATCTTCGTCCTGACGGCTTTTTTCAGCTTGAGCGATAAAGTCCGCCAATTGTCTGCAGGTGTTTTTATACTCTGCATAGAGATTTTTATAGGAGAGGAGCTCTTGTTCGTCATGTGCCAGTATGTCGAGCACGTTCATTTGGAACTCTTCGTGGTTCAACAGCAAGTTCTGGTGCTGACTGTGCACGTCTATTAGTTTTTCTCCCAGTTCTTTCATCTGTACCAGTGAGGCCGGTGTGTCATTGATAAAGGCGCGGCTTTTTCCCGAAGCATAAAGTTCGCGACGTATGATACACTCATCGGAATCATATTCCATATCGTTTTCGATAAAGAAGGGCTCCATCTGATAGGCCGAAATACTGAAGCGGGCTTCTACGATACACTTATTGGCGCCTTTTTTGATTGCTTTGATATCGGCCCTTTGTCCGAGCAACAGGCCGATAGCACCCAGAATAATAGATTTACCCGCACCTGTTTCTCCGGTGATGACCGAAAAGCCGGGGGTAAAACTGATATCGAGCGTATCAATTAATGCATAATTCTGTATATAGATAGATTGCAACATATCTTTTTTAGTTCCTTACCAGTTTATCTATAATGTCACATGCCACTTCCCGTTTGCTTTTCAGGGGATAGTCAGTGGCTCCTTGGCGGTCGATGATTGTTATCTTGTTCGTATCACAACGAAATCCGGCTCCTTTGTCGTTCAGCGAATTAAGTACAATGAAATCAAAGTTCTTGCGTTCCAGCTTTCCTTGTGCATTCTGCCGTTCGTCATTTGTCTCCAGTGCGAAACCCACCAGCTTTTGTCCCGGTTTTTTCTGTTTTCCCAATGAAGCAGCGATGTCCTGTGTCGGTTTCAGTTGCAGCACCAAGTTGTCCTTTTCTCTTTTAATTTTATGGTCGGCTATATGTTCCGGTGTGAAGTCGGCTACGGCAGCACATAAAATTCCGGCATCCGCATCGGCAAATTCACGGCTGGCAGCTTCATACATTTCGCCGGCGCTTTCCACATCGATACGGTGAATGCGGGGATGCTTTGCATTCAGCATGACAGGGCCGCTCACCAGAATTACATTGGCTCCGCGTGCAGCACATTCCTCTGCCAATGCAAATCCCATTTTCCCCGAAGAATAGTTGCCGATGAATCGCACCGGATCTATTTTTTCGTATGTGGGACCGGCAGTGATAACGATTTTCTTTCCGGCCAAATCCTGTTGCTGTTCAAAGAATTTTTCCAGTTCCCCTATGATTTTTTCCGGTTCCTCCATTCTTCCTTTGCCTACCAAGTGGCTTGCCAGCTCCCCTTCTCCTGGTTCGATGATATGATTCCCATACGAGCGCAATGTGTCCAGATTCCGTTGGGTGGAAGGGTGCGCAAACATATCCAAGTCCATGGCCGGTGCTACAAAGACAGGCGCTTTCATTGACAGGTAGGTTGTAATCAGCATATTGTCGGCTATTCCGTTTGCCATCTTTCCGATGGTGGATGCTGTTGCGGGAGCTATCACCATGGCATCAGCCCATAAGCCCAAGTCCACATGGCTGTTCCAGGTGCCGTCCCGTTGTGCGAAGAACTCGCTGATGACAGGTTTGCTTGTCAGTGCCGACAAGGTGATGGGAGTGATGAACTCTTTTCCTGCCGGCGTGATTACCACTTGCACTTCCGCTCCCTTTTTGATAAGGCCTCGAATGAGTATAGCCGCTTTGTAGGCGGCTATACTTCCGGTTATACCTAGTACGATTTTCTTTCCTTTCATGTTCATTTAGTCAGTCCGGATTCGCGTAGTCTGATTTTAGTCAATACGTTTTTGGTGTTCAGCGTGAAGTCGCCGTTTAGAATCCAGCTATAGTAACCGGGGTCTTTTTGCAGCACTTCGCTGACCGACATTCCTTTGTATTTGCCGAAATTGAATACTTCCACACCTTTCTCGTCATATACGATACGTCCGGCAAAATCTACATTTTTGTTGAAACTGGAGTATTCTGCCAGGAATGCCATATCATTCTGCAAGTCCTCGGGATAGCGGTCCAGTTGCGCTTTCAGCACTTCGTAAGTAGCGCGGGTATCTGCCTCAGCAGTGTGGGCGTCTTCCAGATTCTTTTGGCAATAAAACTTATAGGCAGCCGATAAAGTCCGTTGTTCCAGCTTGTGATAAATCACCTGCACATCGATGAACTTGCGTTTCATCATGTCGATATCCACTCCGGCGCGAAGGAACTCTTCTGCCAGGACTGGTATATCGAAGCGGTTGGAGTTGAATCCTGCCAAGTCGCAACCCTCGATATCGCGTGCAATCTCTTTGGCCACTTCCTTGAAAGTCGGACAGTCGGCCACATCCTCATCATAGATGCCATGTATAGCCGATGACTGTTCGGGGATATGCATTTCGGGGTTGATACGCATGGTTTTGGCTTCTTCATTGCCGTTTGGAGATACTTTCAGATAGCATATTTCCACTATTCTGTCAGCGTTTATATTAGTCCCGGTTGTCTCTAAGTCAAAGAAGACAATCGGGTTTCTCAAATTCAATTTCATTCTGTTTCGAGTTGTTATTATTATATTTAGTCATTCAGCATCATAGGCATCAGCAGCATCAGCACGTCTTCATTCTCTTCCTGTTCGGCAGGAACGATGACACCTGCGCGTGACGGGTCTGCCAATTCTACAATTACCTCTTGGGCAGTCAGGTTGTTCAGAATGTCAATCAGGAAAGTCGATTTGAAACCGATGCTCATGGCGTTTCCTGCATATTGGCAAATCAGTGTTTCTTCTGCCGATGTAGAGAAGTCAATATCCTGTGCCGAAATCTGTATTTGGTTTTCGCTGAGGCGTAACTTAATCAAACTGCTTGCCTGCGAAGAGAAAACAGATACGCGGCGCAAAGCGCTGATAAGCATCTGCCTGTCAATAGTCACTTTATGCGGGTTATCTTGCGGGATGACGGAATTGTAGTTCGGGTAGCGTCCTTCAATCAAGCGGCATACCATTCTGTAATTCTCCAAAGTGAATACGGCGTTACGGTCATCGAAATCGATTTGCACATCGCCTTGTTCTTTCGGCAGAAGGTTCTTCAGCAGGGTCGCCGGTTTTTTGGGCAGGATAAAAGCGGCCTTTTCATCACCGTGAGCCACAAAAGTCTTGTTGCGCACCAGCTTATGGCCATCGGAAGCAACGAAAGTGATATCTTCGGTGGTGATATCGAAATAAATACCGTTCATCACGGGACGAAGCTCGTCATCGGCTGTTGCAAAAAGAGCGCGGTTGATGCCTCCCAGCATTACGGGTGCCCCTATCGTCACATGAACTGCATTGGCGCCCAGTGCGGGAGCCTGCGGATATTCATCTGCATTTTGTCCCATGAGGCTGTATTTACCGTTCTGATATTGTACGGTGATTTCCAGATTGTCTGTATTCACCTCAAAGGTCAGTGGTTGTTCCGGGATTTCTTTCAGGGCTTCGAGTATGGTTTTAGAAGAAACGGCAAAGCGTCCGTCACCGTCATTTTCAATCACTTCCAGAGAGGTGGACAGGGTTGTTTCACTGTCGGATGCTGTTAAGAATAGTGTTCCGTCTGTCAGCTCCATCAGGAAACAATCAAGGATGGGCAACGAGTTCTTAGAATTGATAACGCGGCTAATAGCCTGTAAATGACTGAATAATCCAGTACTTGAAACGATGAACTTCATAGTCTTATATTATTATAATTATATTCTTTAGTATATATCTCATTTAACTGCCAAAGTTACGAAAAGATTATGGTTTGCACGCAAAAAATGGCGAAAAAATTAGTTTACTCGCTAGGAAAAGCGTAATTTCGTGCCGGAAATTAAATTTTATCATAATGGAATTAGCAGGAAAAGTTATAGCGGTTCTCGAACCGAGAGGCGGAGTCTCAAAAACAGGAAATGAATGGAAAGTGCAGGAATACGTGATTGAAACACACGACCAGTATCCGCGTAAGATGTGTTTTGATGTATTTGGTGCAGACAAAATAGCTCAGTTTAATATTCAGGTGGGCGAAGAGCTGAATGTATATTTCGATGTTGATGCACGTGAGTGGAACGGACGTTGGTTCAATAGTATCCGTGCTTGGAAAGTGGACCGTGTGAGCGCTCAGGCTCCTGCAACTCTCGATGCTCCGTTCCCGCCGATGAATGCGGCTCCGGCAGCTCCGGTAGATTTCGCTTCAACAGACGAAAAGGACGATTTACCCTTTTAAGCATTCCGCTGAAAATATTAATAAATACAGAGCCGGTTAATTCTATGGAGAATTGACCGGTTTTTTGTTTTGGCATGTCAACAGCTTCTTTTCCGGTTAATATCACCGTTAATGCCTAAATTATGAAATAAATCTTTTCACATATTCAGGTCGCTTCGCCGTCCGTTGGATACGTATATATGCATAGGCTAACACGTATATACGTGTAGCCCCACGCGGACGTACGTGTAGCCTCACACGTACGTCCGCGTGAGGCGATGCTTACGTCCGTGTGAAAGTCACGGTTCGGAGCACTGGCCACCGGTGTTCATCCATTCTTTGGACAGGATGTTCCAGATGGCGGTATCGCAGGGTCGTGGCGGTGCATCCGCAGGAATCTCCACTTTCCCGTCTATGGGGTCGTCATAGTATCGGATGTCCTTGTCGGCATCTTTCCATTCGAATGGCGAGACGGGGCGGAATTCGCGGAGCTTTTTGCGGCGTTCCTCCAGGTTTTTCAGCAGCGTTTCACCCAGTTTCTGCGCGGCCTGCTGTATCAGTTTCTCTCCATACCGGGTCTTGATAAGGTTCTGCAACCAGATGATGCGTCCGTTGTGCGATGTTTTTGCGAACGTGGACTGGGCGTCGAAGTGGGGAATGAGGAACTCGTTTACCAGAATGACCAGTGCATCCAGTGCCCGCCGACGGGTGTAGTTGCGGTCGGTGGCGATGCGGTCGATAATCGGTACCAGTATTGCCTGCTTCTCTTTGGGATTGGCGTTGATTCTGTGGAAGAATTCTTTGGCGGATGAAGAAGCTTTTGGAGCTTCATCGCCGTGAGGCGTTCCGTCAGGATTTTCCAAAGGAATCTCTGAAAGATTTTTCGAAGGGTTTTCTGAAAGATTTTCCAATGAAATCTCCGAAGGAATCTCTGAAAGATTCTCTGAAGAATTTTCCAAAGAATTCTCCAAAGAATTCTCCAAAGAATTCTCCGAAGGAGATATATTATTATTTATATTATATAATATATTATTATCTGCAGTTGCTAAATTTGCAGCTGTAGTTGCCGGACTAGCAACTGTAGTTGCTGAACCGGCAACAGAATCTGTGTTTTGGGCAGTTCCTTTTTTCTGTACCTGTTGCCATAGTGGAGAGTAGAACCCAAGCAGTTTGCTATGGTTCTCATCCCAAACAAGTCCAAATGTACCGCACTTTCTGATATTTTCCAGTAGAATGGTCGTGTGTGTGGTTTTTAGGGATTGGCTGATTTGGTAAAAGTTGCGTAGAGGATAGATTCCTTCGGCAGTCATATACGGAGGTAATCCCAAATAGAGGTCGAGGAGTTTCAGACAGGCAGAGTCGCTGATTCCCCGGGCTTTCCATTGGTGAATCATTTTCTGTATTTCACAGATGGAAATGTTTTGTTTCAATGCTTTTTTAGCCATAACGAATTTTGTTTATAAGTTTGTTTCGTAAATATGGCGACAAGTTACAAAGGATAAAAATAACGCGTCTGTCCACTGTGGAAAGATAATTCACATATTATTGATATAGTTTGCAATATTTAATCAAAATAAATATGAAAGATAGAAACTTTAACACGAAAAAACTGGCTGAAAGCGTGAAAGCTTTGGTAAAAGCCGCCCATATCAAATATAGTCTGTTGATAAAAGGGCTTCACATGAGTGAATCTTATTTTTATAAGGTGATTAATGGCGAGCAGACGATTTAGATTTTTATGCTATCGTCATCCACTATGTCATCACGGAGTGTGAAGGTTGTGGCTTGGATGAAGTGATAGCGGCAGTGAAGCGCGAGTGGTGGAATGTGGTGATGGAATTACCTCTGTCTTGCCCGCATGAGCGAAGACGGACATGGCACCGGGGCAACTTGTTTTGGATATGAAGATTGATGTAGTGATAAAAAAACGTCCTTCACGATGAGAATATAGTCGTTTAATTTGTTATCTTTGCAATTAATAATCAAACTTCAATGGTCATGTTTACAGATGAATTTCCCGAAAGATATGTCAACCCCTATACCGATTTCGGATTCAAACTCCTTTTCGGCACCCCTATGAACAAAGACCTGCTGATAGATTTTCTTAACTCTCTGCTTCATTTGGAGCACGAGATAACGGATGTCACCTATCTGAATGCCGAGCATTTGGGCATGGCGGAGTTGGACCGAAAAGCAGTCTTTGACGTTTATTGCGAAAATACGGTAGGTGAGAAATTCATCGTTGAGATGCAGAAGGCGGGTCAGAAGTTCTTCAAGGACCGCAGCGTGTTTTATGCTTCTTTTCCTATTCGTGAGCAGGTCAAACGTGGCGACTGGAACTATGAATTGAAGGCTGTATACACTGTCGGTATTCTGAACTTTGTGTTTGATGAAGACCGTGATGATGAGAATTATTTCCACCATGAAGTGAAACTGATGGATATCCATCGCAAGGAGGTGTTTTATGACAAACTGACCTTTGTCTACTTGGAAATGCCCAAATTCCATAAGAGTGAGGACGAACTGGTTACACCGTTTGACAAGTGGATGTTTGTTTTGCACAATCTGTCCCGTTTGCTGGAACGCCCTGCCGCCTTGCAGGAACGTGTGTTTACCCGTCTTTTTGAGGCTGCCGAGATAGCGAGGTTTACTCCTCAGAAACGGATGGAATATGAAGAAAGTTTGAAGGCTTATCGCGACTTGACCAATGTGATTGATACGGCAAAATGGAAAGGGCATGAGGAAGGATTGCAGGAAGGATTACAGAAAGGTCGTGAACTGGAGCGTTTGTCCAATGTACGCAAAATGAAGGAAGAAGGGCTGGATAGTGCTGTTATTTCCCGAATCACAGGCTTGCCTGTGGATGTGATTGATGCTCTATAACTATAAATGAAGGAATGAATACATACAGGGGCGATGTTATATATCTTATCAGAAGCAAGGCTTGGGGAAGAACTGTATGAGTGGTTGGAACTTGTTGTAGATAACCGAAAGGGAAAAGTGACCGACAGTACGATTCGATAATGAGACCTGTTGCCAATGACCAATTATATGCTACAATCAGGCTTTACAAACAAGGAGTCGTTACGGTTGATGCAGCCATTGAAATGCTGAATTTTGTAGAAGCGATTGAAGTCTAGTTCTTGGAAATGCCCAAGTTTTATAATTATATCCCTTTTGTGGAAAATAATTTACCCCTTGTCATTATGACGCGAACAAACTGAAAAGGCCGCGTGCTCCGTTGGGGGATGCACGCGGCCTTTTTTTATAACGTATGTAAGAGGCTTTCGCCTGCTGTTTATGAATTCATGCTCATCAGGAATTCTTCATTGTCACGCGTATTTTCCAGACGGCTCTTTACAAAATCCATTGCTTCGATAGGGTTCATATCTGCCAGATACTTACGCAGAATCCACATACGGTCGAGGGTAGTCTTGTCGAGCAACAGGTCGTCGCGGCGGGTGCTGGATGCAACGATGTTGACGGCAGGGAAGATACGCTTGTTGCTGAGGTTGCGGTCGAGCTGCAACTCCATGTTACCTGTACCCTTGAATTCTTCGAAGATTACTTCATCCATCTTAGAACCGGTATCAATCAATGCGGTAGCGATAATGGTGAGTGAACCGCCGCCTTCGATGTTACGTGCGGCTCCGAAGAAACGTTTGGGCTTGTGCAAGGCATTGGCATCCACACCACCTGACAATACTTTACCCGATGCGGGAGAAACGGTATTGTATGCACGGGCCAACCGGGTGATAGAGTCGAGGAAAATCACGACATCGTGACCGCATTCTACCATGCGTTTTGCCTTTTCGAGCACGATACCTGCAATCTTCACGTGGCGTTCTGCCGGTTCGTCGAATGTAGAAGCGATAACTTCGGCATTAACGCTGCGCGCCATGTCGGTTACTTCTTCAGGACGTTCGTCAATAAGCAACATAATCATGTAGACTTCGGGGTGATTGGCAGCAATAGCATTGGCAATGTCTTTCATTAGGATGGTCTTACCGGTTTTGGGCTGAGCCACAATCAGTGCACGTTGTCCTTTACCGATGGGGGCGAACATATCTACTACACGCGCAGAAAGGTTGTCGCTGTAACCACCTTTGCAAAGTTTGAACTTTTCGTCGGGGAACAATGGAGTGAGGTGGTCGAAGGGAACGCGGTCGCGCACGAGTCCGGGGTCCAGACCATTAATCTTTTCTACTTTCACCAACGGGAAGTATTTTTCTCCTTCTTTGGGCGGACGGATAGAGCCTTCGACTACATCGCCTGTCTTCAGACCAAACAGTTTGATTTGCGACTGGGACACGTAAATATCATCCGGCGAAGAGAGGTAGTTGTAATCTGACGAACGGAGGAAACCATAACCGTCAGGCATAATTTCCAGAACACCGGTTCCGGTCAGGATGCCTTCAAATTCGTAAGGCTTTTCTACTGGCTTGCGTTCGGGGGCCTGTTGCTGTTGTGGAGCCTCCGGACCTTCTGCGTTGTTATTGTTGGCCGGACGTTGGTTACTGTAATTATTATTGTTGTTGCGCTGATTCGGATTGTTGTATCTCGGGTTTTGCTCACGCGGTTGACGCGGCTGGAATTTCGGGGCTGGAGTGGCAGCGGGAACAGGTGTTTCATTTTTGGTTGCTTCAAACTTTCCGAGTAATTCGGTAGGAAGTTCAACCTTTTCCGAGGGAAGGTCCTCGATGGGAATGAAGTCGTCTGCATCACTGTCGAAATCCAATTCGG
This sequence comes from uncultured Phocaeicola sp., assembly GCF_948499155.1. NCBI lineage: Bacteria > Pseudomonadati > Bacteroidota > Bacteroidia > Bacteroidales > Bacteroidaceae > Phocaeicola > uncultured Phocaeicola sp. The sequence goes on from NZ_CAOOSE010000004.1 coordinate 12,682, forward strand.
GAAGAATTACTTCTTTTTCTTTCGGAGCAGCGGCTGCCGGAGCTTTCTGAGAGGTGGTGCCGTCAGTTTCTTCTGCTACTGCGTCAGGTTGTTTTTCCGTTTTGGCAGTAGTTTTATTCTTTGTACCCGGCTTGCGGCCTCTTTTCTTCGGTTCAGACTTTTCGACTGCTTCCGTTACTGTTTTTTCCTGAATGGGCTGAACTGTTTCAACTGCGGGAGCTACTCCTTTATCAGCTTCTTCTGCGATGGGTGCAGCCGTTGTCGGTGCAGTGTTTGCTTCCAGCTTTTGCGCTTTATCCTTGGTGGCAGTATACACTTTGTCACCTTCTTTTTTGACGCTGATGCGAGATCTTTTTTTAGGCTGGCTGTCTTTGCGGTCTTCGGTAGCTTTGGCCGCCGCTACTTTTTTAGTTGCTCCGACTATTGCTTGCTCGTCCAGAATCTTGTAAACGAGTTCTTCTTTCTTCAGAGACTCTGTTTTGGTGATACCCAACTCTTTGGCGATTGATTGTAATTCTGACAAGTCTTTGTCGTTTAATTGAATGATGTTATACATATAGTATATGTTATTAGTAAAATGTTTCTTTTTTATTATGTAATCAGGGCACGCAACCGACACATGAAATGCCTTGAAATCGCAGCTCATCATTTATGATTACGGGATTTAATATGTTATAGATATTATATCGGAATGTAAACGAGACTTGCCAGATTGGTAAGTTCTGCGTTTACCGATGCAAATGTAGTTGTTTTTTTTGAAAAACTCCTCAAAAGGGAGAAAAAAATGCCGTTTTTTTTAAATTAATAAAAAAACGAAGCTCCAAAAAATCTACTTTTGTTTCTATCGGTGCCGATGTTAAATGAACGTAAAAAAAAGTCAGATTGTTTAGTCATATCTGCACTTTATAGCAAAAAAAGTGCTAATTTAGCCCGTCAAAATTTGATTTTAATTATTAAAACATTGATAAACATGAAAAAAGTGATTTTTACTGAGAAAGCTCCTGCTGCTATAGGACCTTATAGCCAGGCAATTGAGGCTAATGGTATGGTATTTCTCTCAGGTCAGTTGCCTGTAGACCCTGCTACCGGTGAGTTTGTTCCGGGAGGAGTTGCCGAACAGACTGCCCAAGCTTTTGAAAATATCAAGAATGTGTTGGCTGCAGCCGGTTTGACTACTGCAAATATTGTAAAGACGACTGTCTTTCTGGCGGATATGTCTTTATTTGCAGAAATGAATGCTGTTTACGCCAACTATTTTGAAGGTGATTTTCCTGCTCGTTCTGCAGTAGCGGTTAAGGCATTGCCGAAAGGTGCATTGGTGGAAATTGAAAGCATCGCTGCAAGATAAAAAGCGGGCGGATATGCCTTTCGAAAAGATGTCGGCTCTCTAACGTACAACTGTCATTCTGCCTGTCATAGGGGAGGGATGTTTCTCCCCTATGACAGGTGTAAGTTTTAGCCTGATGACGGTTATGGCATTCGGTTTCGTGCCGGAATTAAATTGATTAATGAATATGAGGAAAGTAAATCTGAAAAAACTCGATAGGTGGCAGTGGTCGACCATTGTGCTATCCGTCATTCTGGTGATGTCTTTTTCTGTATTTGTCTATCACTATGAGCCGTTTCGGAGCGGTTTTGAGATAACAGACCAATTAGGCGGCAATGTGTTTCCGGCTACTATACTTTCTACGGCTACCACGGATGGAAACCTGATTGTTCCTGCTGATTCCGACTATATCGGCAACCCGAAGTCGGGTATCGCCATTCGTATAAAAAACAGCTATGCCAACAGCAAATTGCGCATAGAAGTGGCTGAGACTCCTTTCTTTTCTGAATCTGTTTCCGAATTTATCTTGCCCAAGTCCGGCAAGGAATATCTTGTTTTTCCCGACATCATCTGGAACTATCAGGCTTTGCGTGACAATAATCAGGCAGTGCCCGTTAGCATATCTGTAAAGGCGGAACTCAACGGAAAGAAATTGCCCCAACGATTGAAAACCATTTCCATGCGGAGTATCAACGAGTGTCCGCTTGGCTATGTAGACGATAGAATGAAATTTCACGATACAGGCGAGTTCTTTGCTGCTTATGTGAACGAGGAGCATCCGCAGATAGACAAACTCTTGCGTGAGGCACTGGATACGCGTCTGGTCAATCGCTTTCTGGGGTATCAGGGAAATGCGAGTCAGGCCGAGAATGTAGACAGACAGGTCTATGCCTTGTGGAATGTATTGCAGAAACGTAACTTCAAATACAGCTCCACCACCAACAGCAGTTTGTCATCGAATGTGGTTTATACCCAGCGTGTGCGCACATTGGACGATGCGCTGGAGTCTTCGCAGATAAATTGTGTAGACGGGAGCGTGTTGTTTGCCTCATTACTCAAGGCTATAAACATCAATCCTATATTGGTGCGTATCCCCGGGCATATGTTTGTGGGCTATTATACGGACAAGAGTCACACCGATATGAATTTTCTGGAGACAACGATGATTGGGGATGTGAATTTGGACGATTTCTTTCCCGATGAAAAACTGGATTCTACCATGGTGGGGAAATCGCAGAACCAAATGTCGAAACTGACCTATGAGAAATCAAAGGAATATGCCAATAGGAAATATAGGGAAAATGACTCGCTTATCCATTCGGGAAAAGTGAATTATATGTTTCTGGAGATAGACAAGAAGACGCGTGCGCAGGTACAACCTATTGGCAAGTAAGTTTGTTGTAAGAGGTATGGAACTAGTTTATATTTATCATAGCGGATTTGCTCTGTTGGGCGATGGTTATACCGTTATCATGGATTATTACCGTGACACGGAGGACAAGCAGGCGGAAGCTGCCCTGCGCAGGTTGATGAATGAACAGCCTGAAGAACCTGTGGTGACACCCGAACGGGGAAGGGTGCATGATGAACTCTTGCACCGTCCCGGAAAGTTGTATGTGTTGGCCAGCCATTTCCATCCTGACCATTTCAATAAGGAAGTGCTGGAATGGAAGAAACAGCGACCGGACATCATCTATATCTTTTCGAAGGATATTCTGAAGCATAGAAGGGCGCAGAAAGAAGACGCCGTCTGGCTGAAAAAAGGAGAGGAGTATGCTGATGAAACTTTGTCGGTCAGGGCTTTCGGGTCTACAGACGTAGGAGTGTCTTTCCTGATAGAAACGGAGGGGAAGAAAATTTTCCATGCCGGAGACTTGAACAACTGGCATTGGATGGAAGAGAGTACGGAACAGGAATGGAAGGGATATGAAAAGAATTTCCTTCATGAACTGGATTATCTGTATGATTATACGCATGAACTGGATGTGGCAATGTTTCCTGTAGATTCGCGTCTGGGACGTGAATATATGAGAGGCCCCGAACAGTTTGTGAAGAAAATAAAAACAAATATCTTTGTACCGATGCATTTTGTGCCCGACTATGAGAAGGCAAATGCTTTCCGCACTTTGGCAGAAGCCCGCGGAACGCATTTTATAGCAATAAAGTATCCCGGACAGATTATAAAAATTTAAAGTAATATGAAAGTAAAAGGAAGATTTGACCATTTTAATATTGATGTAACGAATCTGGAACAAAGCATCCGGTTCTATGAAACGGCATTGGGACTACACGAAGCCAACCGCAAAGTAGCTGCCGACGGTTCTTTTATTCTGGTGTATATGGCTGATGACCATAGCAACTTCTTGTTGGAGCTGACCTGGTTACGTGACCATCCGCAGCCTTATGAACTGGGCGAAAATGAAAGCCACCTTTGTCTGCGTGTAGAAGGAGATTATGACGAAGTGCGTAAATTCCATAAAGAAATGGGGTGCGTATGTTATGAAAATACAGAGATGGGGCTATACTTCATCAATGATCCGGATGATTATTGGATTGAAATATTACCGGTAAGATAAATGAATATAAAAAGATAGAGACTATGAAATACATTGCTCCCGGCGGCTGGTTCTCGCTGGAATATCCTGCGGGCTGGCGCGAGTTTGAAGATACAGAAGAGAGTTTTTTGTTTTACGACCCCTACAAGTGGAGTGGTAACTTCCGCATCTCGGCTTATAAAGGTGCTGACGCAAACTATGGAACAGAATGTGTCAGATATGAATTGAAAGAAAATCCGGCTGCTAAGTTGACCCTGATAAGAGGGGCGCAAGCGTCTTACAGTGTGGATACCTTTCAGGAAGAAGGCGCTTGGTACACTTCTCATTTTTGGGTAATCGATTGTCGTGATATATGCCTGGAATGTTCTTTTACGACGGCTAAGGGCGGTGATAAGACTGTTGCCGATAATATAATCGGCAGCATAGAAGTACGCCGTGAAAATAAGGTTTATCCGAAAGAGGTTATTCCTATCCGCGTGCTTGAAATAGGCGAGGTGAACAGTGCTTATGAATGGGCTTCAAATACGATAAAGAAGCAGCTTACAAAAGACTTCTCTTCGCAGGAAGAAGATATCGAGAAGATTCAGGAGGTAATGGACAGCGGACGTTTCCAACCTCAGCAGCGTATGGCTTGGGAAAACTTCGGTGTAGCTTTCGGCACAATATTGGTCAATGAGATGGAGGGCATGGAATGGGTGACTGTGATAGATGGAAAGGAAGAATATCCGGCTCTACAGTTTATGAATTCCGATATGCTGATTAATCCTGCCGCTATGGTGTGGGACAAAGCGAAGAAGAACTTGCCTTGTGATTTGAAGGCTGAATTTAAGAAAATTAAGCGCGAAGCGGAAGCTGTGCTGGATGATATTAATTAAAAGAGAATGGTTCCATATTTACAGATAGACGGACTTACAAAATCGTTTGGTGATTTAGTCTTATTTAATCAAATCTCTTTGGGGGTCGCTGAAGGACAGCGTATCGGGCTGATAGCCAAGAACGGCAGCGGCAAGACTACATTGTTGAATATTATAGCCGGAAAGGAAGGTTATGATGAGGGCAGTATTGTGTTTCGCCGTGACCTGCGTGTGGGCTATTTGGAACAGGACCCTCACTACCCTGAAGAGCTGACCGTGCTTGAGGCGTGTTTCCATCACGGTAACACGACCGTGCAGCTTATCAAGGAATATGAAAGGTGCATGGAGACCGAAGGCAATCCGGGATTGGAGGACCTGTTGGCACGCATGGAACATGAAAAGGCATGGGATTATGAACGAAAGGCCAAACAGATTCTTTCGCAACTGAAAATCCGTGATTTCAATCAGCAGGTGAAACATCTCTCGGGAGGACAGCTCAAACGGGTCGCGTTGGCGAATGTGCTTATCACGGAGCCTGATTTCCTGATTTTGGATGAGCCTACCAATCATCTTGACCTTGATATGACGGAGTGGTTGGAAGATTTTCTGAGACGTGGCAATATCAGTCTTCTGATGGTGACTCACGACCGGTATTTCCTTGACCGTGTCTGCTCTGAAATTATCGAAATAGACAATAAGCAGGTCTATTCTTATAAAGGCAACTACAGTTATTATCTGGAAAAACGCCAAGAGCGCATTGAAGCGACAAATGCCGAAATAGCCCGTGCCAATAATTTATATCGTACGGAATTGGAATGGATGCGCCGTATGCCACAGGCACGCGGACACAAAGCCCGTTATCGCGAGGAGGCTTTCTATGAACTGGAGAAGGTGGCAAAGCAGCGCTTCAATGACGGTAATGTGAAACTGGAAATGAAGGCGTCTTATATCGGGTCGAAAATTTTTGAAGCCGATCATCTTTACAAAAGTTTTGGTGATTTAAAGATTCTGGACGATTTCTCTTACATCTTTGCCCGATACGAGAAGATGGGGATTGTGGGAAATAACGGTACGGGAAAATCTACCTTTATCAAGATTCTGATGGGCGAGCAGAAACCGGACAGCGGCACGATAGATATTGGCGAAACGGTGCGTTTCGGATATTATTCGCAGGATGGCTTACAATTTGATGAACAGATGAAGGTGATAGATGTGGTGCAGGATATTGCCGAAGTAATTGAACTGGGCAATGGTAAGCGCCTTACCGCTTCGCAGTTTCTTCAGCATTTTCTTTTTACACCTGAAACGCAGCACAGCTATGTGTATAAGTTGAGTGGGGGAGAGCGGCGCCGGCTTTATCTCTGTACGGTATTAATGCGTAATCCTAACTTTCTGGTACTGGACGAGCCAACCAATGACTTGGATATTATTACTTTGCAGGTGTTGGAAGAGTATCTTCAGAACTTTAAGGGCTGTGTGATTGTGGTGAGTCATGACCGTTACTTTATGGATAAGGTGGTAGACCATTTACTGGTGTTCAAGGGACAAGGCGATATCCGTGATTTTCCCGGCAACTATTCTGATTACCGTGACTGGCGCGAAGTGAAAGAGCAACGTGAGAAGGAAGCCGAGAAGCCGAAAGAAGAAAAAACGGCACGTGTACGGTTGAATGACAAACGCCGTATGACTTTCAAGGAAAAGAAGGAGTACGAGCAGTTGGAAAAGGAAATAGGCCAACTGGAGCAGGAAAAAGCGGATATAGAAGTTGCCCTTTGCAGTGGAACCTTGAGTGTGGAGGAACTGACTGAGAAATCGAAACGGTTGCCGGAACTGAATGATTTGATTGACGAAAAGTCCATGCGTTGGTTGGAGCTGAGCGAAATAGAAGAAGGCTAAGAAGACTTTTTTAAGACCTCAGTCCTTGTTCGGAAAGCTTTATACTATTGCCTGACTAGGGTGTCAAAACTAAGTTAAACCAAAGAAGAACTTTTAATCTGAAACTTGAGCATCCTAAAAAGCAAGAGAAAGAGCCGTATCATTACTCGAGACAGAGTTGGATACGGCTCTTTTAAGTTTGGTGAGGGTGTGTCGAAACTTCCCTTTTATCGAATCACCCTCGCTACAACGACTTGTGGCGGGGGTGGTATGAGAGTTTTGACACCCTCATAATATAGACTCCCATTCCTGCTTTTCATTCCTATCTCATGTTTATTCTTTATCCTCTTTTCCATATTTGCTGGGACTTACATTGAAGCGTTTCTTAAATACTTCTCTGAAATATTTGCTGTCGCAGAATCCTGTCATTTCTGCTACTTCCGTAATCGAATACTTTTTTTCCTGTAATAATTGCGCAGCCATATTCAGGCGGAACTCTTTGATATAGTCGGCGGGAGGCTGTCCGGTCAATGCTTTCAGTTTGTTATAGAAACTAGTGCGGCTCATGTTATGTAATGAGCATAAGGCATCTACGGTGAAGTCTGTATTATCAATATTATTTTTAATATTGTTCTTTACGTCGGTGATGAACTTCCAGTCGAGTGCGTTGGCTCCGGCCGGCAGCAATTCGGGTTTCTCAGCACCGAGTTTAGTGGGCATCGCATATTTCTGTTGTAGCAATGCTCTGTTTGACAGTATATTGGACAGTCTTGCCTTTAGCATTTTGATGCTGAATGGTTTGGTGATATAAGCGTCTGCACCGGTTGCCAGTCCGCCTAGAATAGTCTTTTCATCATTCAATGCTGTGAGTAATACGATAGGAATATGTGATGTCTCAATATTTGTTTTAATGGCTGCGCATAACTCGTCTCCGCGCATTTCGGGCATCATAATGTCAGAAAGAATCAAGTCAGGCCAAAATTCTTTGATGATAATCAGCGCTTCTTTTCCGTTGCTGCAAGCCTGCACGGTATAAGCTCCCGAAAGCGATGTGGTGAGATAGCTGCGCAATTCATCATTATCTTCTACGATGAGCACGCGTTGCAATAGTGCGACTCCAATCATTTCCTCTAGTTCTTCGGGCGTTTCTGCCGCTGTCTCTTGTTCGATAACTTCTTTTACCGGCAGTTCCTGATTCGGCTCTACGATGCTGTAATGATGCAGATGCTCGTAACCTTTATGGAAAATAAGCCTGATGACTGTTCCCTGGTGCTCGGTGCTTTCGATATTGATTTTCCCTCCATGAAGCTTGACTAATTTCCATACCAGCATCAGACCGATTCCGCTGCCTGTTATTTTGGAGTTGACAGCATTGCTGCCACGGAAGTGTAGTTTGAATATTTTCTTTTTTTCTTCGGTAGGAATGCCAATTCCCGTATCTGTAACCTTGACTTTCCAGGTGTCTTTGTTATCGGTGACGCAGACACTTACATGGCCGTCATCGGGAGTGTATTTCAAGGCATTAGATATGATATTCTTCAAAATGGAATCCATCTTTTCTTTATCAAACCATACTTTCATTTCCTTGAAATTGCTTTCGTAAGTAAAGTCTATATTCTTTGTGACCGAATAAGAATAGAAACTATTGCACAGGTTTTGCATATAAGCATTCAGTTCAAACTCGGCTATGTATAGCTTTGGGGAATAAACTTCGGTATGTTCAAAATTGATTAGATTGGTGGTCAAACGTAGTAGGGCGTCCACATTTTTCAGAGCAGTCTTCATGCTGTTGAGTCCGCTTGGGGTCAATTGTTCTTTGTCACTCAGCTCTTCCAATGGGGCTTTAATCAGAGTTAGCGGCGTGCGCAAATCATGTGCCGTATTGATGAAGAATTGGGTTCTTTCATCTGAAATCTTTTTCTGTTTTCTCAGATAGATAATCCTGGTAATGATAAAAAGCAAGAGTATTCCCAGCACTATATAGCATAGTATAGCCCAGAAGCTGAGCCATGCCGGATGTGCGATGATGACATCGATGGTGCGTTCTTCGAATATGACATTCTGTTCCTCTTTAGACACAGCACGGATATGCAGTTTGTATTTTCCGGGTTTCAGATTGGTAAAACGAATCATGTTTTCTGTCCTTGGGGGGCTCCATGCAGTATAGAAGCCTTCCAGTTTCCAACTGTAGAGCACATTGGAAGGAAAGTCGTAGTTGATGGTCGACACCTTCAGTGAGAAAGTATTCTGATTGTGAGTAAGACGCAATACTTTTGTATCGTCGATATCCTCTGTCAAGGGAGAATTTTCTTCACCGGGGAAGACAGGCTGATAGGACAATTGGAAATCACTTAGAATGATTTTGGAAAAGTGATAATGGGGAAATTTGATATTCTTGGGAAACTCGATGGCACCGTCGATGCTGCCAAATATAAATCCTTTGTCTTTGAGCAATACACCGGCAGAAGCATTGAAATTGGCAGACATTAGTCCTTGCTCTTTGGTCCAATTGTAGAATAACTTGTCTTTGGTGGAAAAGCAGGTGATACCGTTTTCCGTACTCATTATGATATTTCCATCTGCTTCGGGCAATATGGTGAAGATGCTATTGGTGAGTAGTGCGCAATTACCTGTATGGAATTGTTGGAAGGTATTTTTGTCGGGATTATAAATTATTACACCGGAGCCATTGGTGCCGATATACAATAATCCGTTGGAAGCCTGATAAAGAGTATTGATGTAAGTGGACTCCCCGGGAATTTCGATATATTTATATTGGCTTGTGTTTTTGTCCAGCAGATACAGGCCGGTGGCAGTACCAATCCACATGTGGTCATTGTCTTTTTCTCTGATAGATGTAATTGAATTTACACCGGGGTATAATTGTACCTTGTTGTTTTTTAGGTCAAAGCATTTTAGATTGTAATACCCTCCGGACCAGATATTTCCTTCCGAATCTTTTATCATATCCCTGATGTATTTGTCGGGACGCATATTGAAAGGGGTTAGCAGAAAAGGGGAGAAGTACTCTACGGAAAGTGCTTTCTTGTTGATTTTGTAAATACCGGAGGTGTATCCTCCTGCCCAAATCACTCCGGGAGTAACTTCGCACAAAGCAATGAATATATGGTTTTTATCTTTGAGCTGTTTGTCAAAAGAACTCAGGAATGAATGCCATTGGCGCGTCTTGGTGTTGTAAAGGCTGATGCCGTTGCTGGTGCCAAACCATAAATCGCCTTCACTATCTTCGATTACAGTATGCACATGGTCGTTAATCAGAGATTGCCTATTGCCCATGGAATGTTTTATCCAGTGGTAGTTTTGATAGCGGCTGTCCACGATGGTGATTCCCGTAGGATAATTGGCAAGCCATATTCTCTTTTGCTCATCCACATAGATATCATTGATAATGTTTCCCATCATCTCGTTGTTACTTTCATAGTTGGCGGTGAGATAAGGCTGTATCACACCACTGTTGGCCTGAATCTTGTAAACACCCATGCCTTCGGTAGCGATTAAAAGTTCATTTTCGTTCAGGGGGCTGATTTGGGTAATATTGACATCGCTCAAATCTGTTTCAGGATGAAGAATTTGGCGCGTGGGCAAATCATAGGCAAAGATGCCATTCTCGAATGTGCCGATAAACAGCCGCTTCAACGCTTTGTGATAATAAAGCTTGCTGATTTGACCTTTAATCTCATCCAATGGCAGGATGGGAATTGGCTGTAGCTCATTGTCATCCATACTACAATAGCGTAGCCCCTTCTCTGTCGCAATAAAGAAATGGGCATTGTCCGACTGCACCATAGAGGTAATGTTGCTGCGCAGCGGGTTGAAAATACGTGCGACTTGATTACTCTGCGTATTATATAATGTAATGGAATCTTTGCCACATAGCCATACATTGCCTTGGTTGTCTAAATAGCTGTATGGGACAGACTGGGATAAGTTGGCCGGTTTATAAGTGAGTGTAAACCTGTCAAATTGATGTTGGTATTCAAATATTCTTCCGGTTTTGCCTACAATCCATAAGTCTTCTTTCTCTCGGAACAGCCATGCAAGGCGAATTTGTGCATCTCCCTTATTTTCTTCGTCAGCTAATTTATAGTGCTTTATTTCTTTACCATTATAGCGGTCCATTCCCTCGTTAGTAAGAAACCACATATATCCTTTTGAGTCTTTCTGAATATTGAATATTCTTCGGTTGCTCAATCCGTCTTCTATCCCTATGTACTTGTACGTTTGACCCATAGCGATAAAAGGCAGTAAAAAGAACATGAATAATATATTTCTTTTCATGTTAATTTTGATTTTCAAATATATAAACGTAACAATACTGGTGTGCTAGTTTACAAAGTAAGAGAAAAAGAATAGAAGATACAACTAAAATGTTTCCTAATTAAGAAACTGTTTTGATTTTCTCATTTTATGAATCAGCGACAAAAGTCTGTGGCAAGTATTGGGTGTGGTTTTTCACTCCGGAATCAAAAATCGGTCTCTTCCTTTCATTTACCGCTGAAACGCCCTGTTGGTAGGCATTGCGGCAATGAATGGACATCTTGTGTTGTCTTTTCAGCCTCCTTTCATCTGTAAGACTTTTTTTGATAGTGTGTGAATGCTGAAGGCAGATTTGGAGAAACTTGGTAAACGCGGCTGAAACGAGGATGAGGGGGTGCTCTGTCATTCTTAACCGATTGATAATCTGGGCGCTTTAATTAAAATGTAAGGATGAACGGAAAGAAGGGATGAACGGAAAAGAAGATGGCCGGAAAAGAAGGGATGACCGGCTTAGTGAGGGGATGATTCCATCTGCCCCTACGTGAAAAAGATGCCGAGCTTTATTAAAAAGATGCCGAGCTTTTCTGAAAACACAACGACCTTTTTTAAAAAGATGCCGAGCTTTTCTGAAAAGATACCGAGCTTTTCTGAAAAGTTCAAGGTCTTTTTACTGCATTCAGTGTGAGCTACCTGTTTTTTATGTGCACTTCAACCTGTTTTTTATGTGCACGTAGGCATGCATCAGTCCAGTACACTTCAACACATACGGTGGCATCAGCTTACACGTATATACGCGTAAGCCTACACGTACGTACGCATCGGGCTACACGTACGTACGCATGAGCCTGCACGTATATATGTCATAGTGTCATGCTCCGTGCACATTGACGGGATGTCACTTCTTGAATGGTTCGAGATGAAATTCCAAGAACTCAAAGAAAAACTGAGTGTAAGCAACACCCAAAAAGAAGAACCAAGAAGGGGGTTGGGAATGTAGAAACACCCTAATGTGCAAGCTATGTTTTGCAATAAGAGCATTTCTACTTGAAAGCCTCTATCAGAAAATGGTTTGACTGAATGATTTACGGAAATAAAAGTGCAATTTTGATTGTTAATGAGTTGCACTTTTATTATTTTTGTAGATGCATTGTTTCACTCTATAAATAGTCCGAACTATGAAAGCGATAAATTTATGCTTATTGTGTTTGTTACTGATAGGATGTGCAAACAAGTCTAAACAAGAAAAAGTTCCGCAAGCACTCATACATAACGGTATAGAGATTAATGATACATTGAAAGCCATTGTAATAGACACTACTATTGTTTTGTTTCCATATTTATTACCTAAAATAAAAGACGCAAAAGAAATTTATTTAGCACTAACAGAAAAGCCCGAATATCCAGGTGGAATGCATGAACTTATAACATATATACAGAATAGTATTCAATATCCATCAAATGCTTACAAAACAGGAAAACAAGGAAGAGCCATTGTACAAGCTATAATAGACACAGATGGCTCTATTATTCAACCATCTATCATTTATGGTGTAGATTCTCTTTTGGACAAGGAAGCATTACGGATTATCCAATCAATGCCTAAATGGAAACCGGGTAAATATCATGGGAAAACAATAAGAGTGAAATATCATTTTCCTGTTACTTTTAGAATTACTAGTAGCAATGCAAATTCCGCCCTTTCTCTTACTGATACGAAAGTGGCTTCTAATATACATTGGGGATTTCTAATAGATGAAAATGAAGGAATAACTAAAATCTATTTTAATAAACACATCAATCAGATGTGCCGTGAAAAAACCGAAGACATTTTATATAACAATACAAGTATTTTCAAAGGGAAGGTTTATATTTCTATTGATAATCCTAAATTTGAACTGACTTACGACGAGGCAGTGTTCTATCGTGAAGACCGGCAAGGGAAATTGCATAAAATATCTCAAAACGAACCTGTTTATAAAGAGTCTGTTGCCTTGATGTTTGAAAAAGGGAAGGCACGAGAAGTGAAAGTTGATTTACCAAAGAATTGCCCTACTGGAGATTACTTGTTAAAAATAAGACTTCATAACGAACAAGGGGACTACTACGAAATATGTAAATGGTTTGAGGCATATACGTCCAAACAGGTTTCCCGGAGAAAGAAGCCCATTCCTGTAGGTCCCGGATATGCCCCAGTCATAGGGGAGGACATAACGGAAGACAACGAAGATGATGTATTTGAAGTGGTGCAAAATATGCCTGAATTTCCCGGTGGCGGTTTACCTAAATTAATAGAATTCATACAACAGAATGTCAGATACCCCCAATCGGCACTGCAGAGCAAATTAGAGGGCAGAGTTATTGTACAAATTGTCATAGATAAAGACGGCAGTGTCATACGACCCAAAATTCTACGTAGCATTAATCCGGTTCTAAGTATTGATAATGCTTTTTGTGAAGAAGCATTACGCATAGTTTCAATAATGCCTAAATGGAAACCGGGGAGCCAACATGAAATTCCCGTAAAAGTAAAATTTACATTTCCAGTAAGATTTACCTTGCCAACTGATTAAATGTTTAATAAATGTAACTCAATAAAGACGTATCGTATGAAAATGAATATTTTGTTATGTATATTGACATTTTGCACATCTGTTGTTGGCTGTACAAATAAGCCTAAACAAAAAGAGACTCCACAAGCTCCTATAAACAATACAGTCGGAATAAATGATACACTGGGGATTTCTCTGTACCCCGAATACACAGTCTATTCCACGAAGCAGAAACAAATCACTTTCGTATTACACAATAATAGCGGTACTGATATTGGCTTTGGAGGATACTACAGCTACACTTATGAAGATGAAAAAGGAATATGGAGGGATGTTCCTATGCAGCTTGTCGTTTTTGACGTAGAATATGTACTTATACAAGGCGATAAATATTATTACAATGCAGAATTATTCAGGCATACTCCCGGTAGTTATCGTTTTTTTCTTACAGTAAGAAGATATAGTAAAGAATACACTTTAATGGCTGAATTTCAATTACAAAATAATATGGTTGAACTATTCAAAAGACATCCCTATAGTCAATTGAATGACACTTTATTGCTCCCGGAGGAAGAAGCCGTTTACCCACCAATCTATAATGTAATCGACCAAATGCCCGAATTTCCCGGTGGTATGGATGCAATGTTACAATTCATCAATGATAATATGAAATATCCAACCAAAGCACAAACGGACGGAATACAAGGAAGGGTTGCAGTTCAGTTTATTGTAGATGAAAACGGTTACATAATAGAACCTAACATTGTGAGGAGTGTTGAGCCTTCTTTAGATAAAGAGGCACTACGTATCATAAAAATGCTTCCTCAATGGAAACCCGGCACACTAAAAGGGAAAGCGGTAAAGGTGAAATATACAGTTCCTGTAGCTTTTAAACTCAAATAACAGCAACCATGAAACATTTATTACTCGTATCATTAATACTACTTAGTTCTTGCCATTCCACTACTTCAAAAAAAGGGCAAGAATTTGAAACAGATAGCATTCCACAGCAAGAAGAATTGTGTCCAGACAGTATATCTGAAACCGAACCTGTTTCGTTGGAAGAAAAACAAGAGAAATCATCCAAAGCAATCCCCATACTGCAACCCGTTCCCCGTGATATTCCGACAGGAGAAGCTATCAGTTCCGATTCGCTTTCCATGAAGACAGAATATGACTATTACCCATTATCCACAACGAAAGTAAAGGTAATTATCACCAATCACTCCCACTATGAATATAGTTGTGGGGAAGGCTACAGCCTTGCTTATTACAATGAAAAACAAAAAGTGTGGGAGATATTGCCGACCAGTCCTATAGTCAATAGCATTCTATGGATATTCCCATCAGGCTACTCCACCCATGAACAAACCATCGAGCTTTACACAGCTGAAGCGCCAAACCGCGCAGGCAGGTATCGCATCTACAAATCATTCAATGGTGATACCAAAGTAGCTTATGCTGAATTTGAGTTAGTAGATAAAAAAGGGGTAGAAAAACTTCGCCAACAGATTGATGATTATTGGGGTAAAAATGCAAAAATATCCAATGACACAACCGCAAGAAACATCCATTCCACTTGGATACAAAATGATGATGGAGATACTATTTTTGTGGGCTTAATGAATAACACACCGCATTATCAAGAAATGTTCAGAAAAAGAGTTGTAAGCTATTCGGCAGTCAGTCATGGTAAGATACAGCAAGGCATACCTTTTATTCAACCGACATCTTCTGATACCATGCGGATAACTATGCAAACCGAGCATTCCGTTTATCCTGTGGGAACTGAAACCATATCAGTGGAATTAGCCAATGGAAATTCAAAAGACTTATTTTTGGGAGAACGATACAACGTAGCACGTAAAGAAGGAAACCGTTGGATATTACTTCACGATGGCGGTGCATGGAATGACATTGGCTATGGTTTAGGACAAGGAGATGCACACCTGTTTACTGCAAGACTTCGTCCGATTGTTAATGACAACAAGCCAGGGACTTATAAAGTAGTCAAAGAAATAGGCTTCAAAGGTTCTTCTCAAAAATGGTATATGGGCGCAGAATTTAGAATTGAATAAAAATAATAACATGAAACCATCACTGTTTTTTATATTGTTTATGCTTTGCTTCTATCCTTCCGTCACTTTAAAAGGGCAAAATAATAAAGCAGATAGTGTTTTTTTATGTGAGAATATGGAAGCGCATTTAGACAGTATTTGGCGTAAAGAGAACATTTGGAATCTTGGCGTGGCAAAAATAACAGGAGAGCCTATTAAAGACCTGTCAACCATAGAAGCTCCCAAATGGGCAAAATGGAGTTATAATTTGGAAGAGTATTTTGTTTCTCAAATGAAATATCCAAAGCATTTATTAGCGAAGAACCAAGTAGGATATTCCGTAGCAATGTTCTCCATCGATACATTAGGATTACCACGTAGAATTAATATTTTAACAACCATTCATAAAGATTTCGACAAGGAGGTCATTAGACTTATCCGAGACCTTCCTCATTGTTTGCCATGCCGAGATAAGAACGGTAAGCGAATAGAATGCCTTTATACGGTATATGTTCCATTTTTACCACAACAATATAGAGATAGGGTGATAGCTGATAGCATAGCAGAAGAGGAGTTAAAACATTGTTTTGTGGAATGGGAAGAGCAAGCGAACTTTCAAGATGGGAAACGATGGTCGGCTCAAAATTATATTTACCAAAATCTCACGTATGATGCTAGTTTATTAGGTGAGCTGCAAAAAGCCAAAGGAGTGTATAAGATACATATTGATTCATACGGAGAGATAAAAGAAGCGAAAACGCTAAGAAGCTGCGGAATACCACAGTGGGATGAAGAGGTGATACAAATTATCAGAAACATGCCAAGATGGACGCCAGCAATGCATCATTACGGAAAAGGGAAATATAAAGATGCTATATGGGCTATTCCCGTAATTTTCGAAAATCACCATTCTCCTCACAACGTGATAGAATAAGTACCTCATTTCGTTTTATGGTTTATACAAAAGCTGACAATCAAAGACAAATGCGTCAATTCGTGGGAGCAAAAACAGCTTTCAAAAAGTCCTACGGATAAGCCACGTGAGAACTGCCGGAAACCGCTTTTTTTGCCGAAGCTGGGAAAAAGAAAAAGCTCTGAAATTCAATAATTCCAGAGCTTTACTTTCGCGGTGCGTACGGGACTAACACATTTTGCTATTATACTGATAATCAATAAAATACTTATTAAAAATATATTAATGGTATCATATTTATATCATCTCCGCTTATTTTCTTCTATAATTTTATGCAGTGCTTCTATCTGCATCATCGCACCTTCATAAGCTGCTTTGTAGTTGACATTCGCATCAATATCCGTCTCAATCATATTCCCTTTGCCAGTACAAAGCCACTTCACATTCAATTCCGGGAACTTATCCACAATACGAGCTATTATATCAGTTCCAATAGCCCCCTTCCCGTTCCTTATGGAATTATAAATGTATCTATTTGATAATTCACAATAAGCCTCAAACGAGTTCTCACCTTTGACAACTCCCTTATCACGTGCATACCTTGCAAATTTTCGTAATCTGTCAATAGCCCTTTCTTCCATATCAAATAATCTTTTGACTTATTATGCGTAATGCTTGCCACATCCCCCTTATTTCTCTTCTCTCGACATCTAACTGGCCATGCTTGGGGTTATCAGCCTTTAAAGTCAGCACATTATCCAAGAAAAGACTGTTTTTCAATATCCGCTTGACTGAAAGTGTTTTCCCATACACAATACTCACAACTCCTGACGCGCTTTCCCACAAACCTTCTTCTATTTTGCGAGCAAGAATTTTAGCTCCGTCCGGTATAGTTGGCTCCATGCTGTCACCACGTACTTGAAAGACCATATAAGAATCATCAAGCACTTCACCTTCTTCCGGCATGACACCATAAGAATCAATTTCATAAGCTGTGTTATATAAGCTTTCGACAAATGAAGCCGCAGCATCTATCGGAACATATTTTACTTTTACAAGAATATCTTGAAGATAAGGAGCTACTTTACTAATCGTAGAGTCTGATTGCATTCTCGCATTTTTCAGAGCATCCCTAATATCCTTCTCCGAAGGTTCTATCTGTCCTGATGGAGTCTTTGCAAACAAACCTTCTCCAGTATATAGCCATGCTCTGCTCACATCATACTTCTCACAAAAAGCATCAATTGTTTTTTTACTTGGTAACTGAATCCCTTTTTTTATACTGGTAAGAGTTGATTCACTGGATATAATATTGTCTTTCTTCAATTTATACCCACTCAAACCACAATATGAAATTGCTTGCAAAAACCTTTTTGAGAGATCACTCAATTTTTTATCGTCAACTTCTTGCATACTTCATAAATTAAGTAGTATATTTGCATCCGTAATAGTAGCAGTATTACCACATAAATTGATTAAACATCCTATTTGGAGTTTATATATAGAAATCTGTAAATAGCTGCTACCTATTTGCGGATTTTCTTTTTCTCCACATTGTGTAATCGGCGGTAGGCCGCATAGCGGAGAGACAGAGGGTTACACTCTTACAACTCAATACTGCGAAAGGCGTGCGATATTGAGAGGCAAACGAAACCGGGATGCCTGCACAGCTACAAGTAAGCGAAAAATCCGGGAAGTCGGGTAACTTGTTAATGCCCGGCCAGCTAAGAACGGCGTACTTATACGAACGAGACATTTCTTATGCTGCATATAGCAAAAACGGGAAACCGTCTAAGGGCTAACTATGCAGCAATCCAGCACCTTACCGAATGAGATCGTCTTTTACTTCTTCAATTATTACAATACTAATAGAACGACATTACTTTTTTTTTCAGAAAGCTTTCTTTTTACGCAAGCCTCACTTGTATAACATTTTATAAACCAGCAACTTATATTAAAACATGTTTTATAACATACGATATACTACAAATTTTATGAAGTATTTTATTGTACTTCTGAAAATATGAAGTATATTTGCAACGTCAAACAAACAAAGAGTGTAAGTTTGAACAACAAGAAAGCTGGCGACTTCAAAAGCCACTTACTACATATCTCATTGGCAAATGTAGTTGTTAGCTTTCTTTTATGCAAATTTTTTTGTGGAAAATTTAAGTAGAAAATAGTATGAAAGTAACAAAGAAAGATATTCTAAGTATTAAAGCTGGTTCTTCCAAAGTAATGCAGCTGGATTCTTACAAGGATTGCGTCAATGCAAGAAGCTACGCCTATCAATTAGCTTTTACTGATCCCCGTGAAGACGTTGAAAGATATTCAATATCCATCGACAAAGATAAAAATCAGATAACCATCGAAGCGATAAAGAAATGAACCGTTCAGATGCCAAAATGATTGCAGAAGAACTGCACAAGTTTATTCGCAATGATGTGAGAAAGGCTGTAACTGAAATGGCGACTGCTGAAACCGAAGAGTATTTGAATGCCAAACAAGCTGCTGTATTTCTCGGATGGAAGTTGCAAACCTTATATAATCGAATACATGATATTCCTCACACCAAAAATGGCAAGAGTCTCATTTTTACCAAATCAGCTTTGAGAAAATTCATGGAAAGAAAATAATCCCGGACGGATTTGGCCGTCTTTCCGGGAACTAACAAAACGTTCTTTGACATATTGTATAGTCTGAACAAATAAAGACTTAAAACAAGGTTTACTGCTTATCTAAAGGGCGAAATAGACCGACAAAGTAGCCAAAGCGGATTAGTGAAAAGAGTGTGAATACGGACTGCCAACAAGAGGATGCAGCACACGAATCACTAAGTTATCAAAAACAACTTATATTATGACAAAGTAAACGTAGGGCGTTTATAAATACATTCTTAACTGAATAGATACTTTAAATGATATATATACCCGTGCTTCGCAAGAAGCGGTCACCGCTAAAAAGCTACGGCCAACAATCCACCGGAACGCGGACGGGAACACATTTTTAAATGCTAAAAGTATGAAAGGGATTACAGAAATGACCGAGCAAGAGATTCTTGCGTTGACGGAGGAAGATGTACAGAAAATGATTAAACTCCACATGATGGAGGAAGGTATTAAAATCATGGATAAACCCAAAATTCCCGAATTATTTGAAATTGAGCCTGCTGATATTCAGTACTTCTCTATTCCGCTTTTGGATGGTTTTGCGTTTACTGACATTAATGAAGCGACTAAGGTTGCTGAAATTCTGAAAAGCGCGAAGTCATTGCGAAAGGTTGATTACGATTGGAATAAACTTGGGAGTGATTACAAGTTCCTTAAAAAGAGTGAGAGATACAAGTTTAATGGGAACTCTGATTTTGACATCATTTCAGGATGGGCTTATTCGGATGAACTATATGCTAAGATTTCAAACTTTGCCGCACAGAACAAGGTTATGAAAGAACAAGCAGCAAAAGACCAAAAGGAATATGACGAAAAGATGCAAGAAGCGTCCGGCATCATCTCGGAGATAAGCGGATGGGTTAAGGGGGTCAAAGTTAAGTATGAGCGATTGAATAGGCTTACTTACAAATTCGCAACAGACTATTATCCCCTTTCCGATCACAACGAGGATATGGCAATGAAATTTATGGCTAAAGCCTATTCTTTTACAGATGAAGAAAAAGAATACATATTACAGAATTACAAAAAATTACTATCCACAAGTGATGAATAAGTTTTTTTTAGTTAGTTATTGACTCCTTGCTTGCGAAAGTAGGGAGTTTTTTGTAAAACTCTAAATTCATTATATGAGTAATATAGAAGATACAATTTACGATCTGCCAAATGAAGAATATCACAAGGGAGAAAAATTCAAAGATTTCCTAAGTAGTACGCAGATTAAAGATTATATGGTGTCCCCAAAGTTTGCCCGATACAAGGCATTGCACCCTGAAATGTTTGAGATCAGTATTGAAGCTTCTGAAAAAGGCTCGCTATATCATGATGCAATGGAAAGCCTTGTTAATACTGGAACACTTGACAAATGGAGAAACAATCTTCTTGTATTTGAGCCACCTATAAATCCTAAAACTGGCTGTCCGTATGGACGAGACACCCAAAAATATCAGATTGCACTAATCGAGGCCAAAGAATCAAATCCGGGTAAAACGTTGACAAGCACAACCGATATACAATTGGTTGAAACAATGGTTTATGAGCTTCTTAATAATTGTCGGGACACCTCCAAACAGATCAGGCAGATATTAAAATGGGGAAAAGCCGAAGTTAGCCATTTCGTTGAATACGAAGGATGCAAGTTCAAATATCGCCCTGATGTGGAAACGGCCAAAAAAATTGTTGACTGGAAAACATTGGCGGTTGATGATCTTCATGAAGAAACAGTTAACCGGACTATCGCCAAATTTCATTACGGTATTTCGGCAGCCTTCTACCAGTTTTTTGAACATGAACGTACTGGAGTATGGAAGGAGTTCTACTGGGTTATGCAACAAAAGACAGCTCCCTATGACGCAGTATTTGTCAGTGCAGCTAACTGGGCTTTCCATTTGGAAGACGGAATTGTGAAAATGGGGGCAAGCGCATTGGCATTCAAGAAATTGTTAGACCAGCATGTTTACTGTACACAAAACAATGATTTTGACGGTGCACAGATATTTATTCAGCCGGGATTCAAAGGACGAAGAATAATGATACCTGACACACCTGCATTTGAAAAGAACAAGATGTTTAACTTTTATAATAATCAAGAACAATGAGTAAAACAGAGAATCAATCCCCCCAACAAGGGAACTTGGGAATGGAACAACACAATGCTCCTTCACCAACAAAAACAGAACCGGTCTCCCCAACACCTTCCACACCACAACCGCCCGTTCCTTCTGCCCCACCAGCCTTTCCAGTACAACTGAAAGGATTGGAAAGCTGTTTTATCTCCCCTAAAAAGGCATTTATAGCAGCTGGTGGCACAGAACAGCAATTTGCCCGTGAAGTCAATTTCGCTATGCAGGCAATGTTGAATAATCCTTATTTGATTGACTGTGCCCGGCAATATCCCGATCATCTTGTCGAAGCAATCAAAAACGTTTCTCTTACCGGTCTGACGCTCAATCCTGAACTAAGGTTGGGGTATCTTGTACCGTACAAAGGCAAAGTGAAGTTCCAAGCTTCATACATGGGTAAAGTTGATATTTTGATCCGCACCGGTGTTGTAAAAGATATTTATTCTGATTTGGTTTATGCTAATGACGAGTTCAGCATGACAAAAGGTACCGGTGGCACTATCATCCACAAACCCAATGTATTCGGAGAACGTGGTGATCTTCTTGGAGGCTACTATTTTGCAGTCTTGACTTCCGGTGTTGTAAAATTCGATGCAATGCCCAAAGCACGTATTGAAGAAATAAAAAGTCGTAGTGAGGCTGTCAAGAAAGGCAAGCAATCCCCGTGGGACACAGACTTTGAAGAAATGGCTCGAAAAACAATCGTGAACTGGGCTTTCAAATTCCTGCCCAAAACCGGCATTTCAGATTCCATGATTAAAGTTCTTGAAACAGAGAGCCAGTTGGATGATGAAATGTTTGAAGACTGGAAAAAGGCACAAGGTCAGAAACCGGACGATTTTGAGGAAGACGATACTCCATACGCAGAAGAAGTCAAGTAATGGATTCATGTGAAAAAATTAGTAACAGTATCACAGCGGCTAAAGAACTGATCGAAAATGAAACACGTTCTTTGGCTGCTTTACATAAAGCAAAACAGCTTGAAAAAGAGCTTCATAAATCCGGCAAGTTGTTTCGTATTCCTACAATGAACGGAATTATAGAAACAACCTGCCCGGAAAAATACATAGAATACAATAACCAGTTTAAAATCAAATTAAAATGAGAACAGTAACAGTTGAAGTGCCCGAAGGACACATGGTAAAAATCGTGAAAGAAGAAAGTATGCAACCTACTCAAAAAGTTACGGGGGGGGGTAAATTTGAATTTGAGGGTGAGACATTCATCCCCGGTGACGTAATTATCAATCCGAATCGCGGAGGGGGCAGCATGATGATTCTTTCTGAAATTAGAGAAGAAAGACCACTCTCTTTTTTACCGGCAATTAAAGTACCTTTCGGCCTTGTCACCTATGTTCCTTCCAATGATGAAGGTAACAGAGTTTTTGTAAGACTCACACCCGAAGCTGGTATCGGAGGCATGAAGGGATTCCGTAAAGCTACGGAAGAGGAAAAGGCAAAGATGCTTGCCGCCATGAAGGAAGAAAAACATTACTCCTTCAATTTTGAGAAGTTACAGCCTGAATATATCCCGACTGTCGGCGATGTTGTTATTGTATGGGATGATAATAGCAAAGAAAATGCGGTAGTCGGTGTCATGAATGAAATGGATAAAACAGTCAGGCCATACAAGATAAATGATGGTACTTGGTATGGGAACTGCGACAAGTTCGTTTCAGAAGAACAATATAAAAATTTGATTGATGGGAAAGAGTAAATCTAAATCGGGGGGGCGAGAAATTACACTCCCCTTCTCACAGCTCGCCCAAAGGGAATGAGCTACCAAGAATATCGTGAACGCAGAGCCTATCAGAACGCATGGTTGAAAGAGCGACTGAAAGGCTTTATTTGTTATGTATCGTCTGAACTGGTTGTATATGACAAAATAACGGGATTACCCCGATTATTCAATCATCGTACAGATGATATACACAAAGCAAACATAAGGACTAACCCACAGCCATTTGTCGGTTCTGCCCGATATGGCTTAAAACCTTTATGATATGGATAAAGAACTATTTAAAGATAAGAATCCATTGCTTCGCAGACAAATGTTGGAAGACAATTGCGCAGCAGTTGAAAGAATTACCTATACTTCTCCTTTCAGCGAGGAAGAAATGGGTGAACGGAAAACGGAGTTGGCAAATATTGACCTTGACATGGCCGCACTGGAAGAAGAAAAGAAAGCTTTCATGCAAGCATACAAGGACAAACTGAAACCTAAAAAGGAACGTAAAAAAACGTTGCTTACCGATATAAAACGTGGTTATGAGGAAATTACGGATGAATGCTTTAAGTTTATGGATCGTAGCACCCGTACCACCGGATATTACAATGGTAATGGCGATTTGGTTAAAGAACGTCCGATGGAGGCACAAGAGATGCAAAAAACGGTCTTCGAGGACATTGAATCTACTGGTACGGAGGGATAAGCCATGAGAAAAGAAGAACTTATCAAGCAAGTAGCCGAATCAACCGGTATCGCTATTTGTGAAGTCCGAACTGTCATAGAGGCAGCACTGAAAGAGACCGTGGATGCAGTAGCTAATGGAAAGACTCTTTATATCAGAGGTTTTGGCACACTGTCACCCAAACACTATAAACGAAAAGTTGCTCGTAACATACACAAAAACGAGACTATTGTCATAGCGGAGCATTATACTCCACATTTCAAACCTGCCAAATCATTTAAAAACAGAACTAAAAATTTGTAGAACAGCATGGAAAACGAAAAGATGCAAGTGAACTTTGCTCCGGGTGTGACCGAAGCAACCCTTAGAGTTATTGAACTTCACGAAGAAAATGAGTTACCGGTACTGGAGCCTGATAAGGTAGAATTAGCCGGAACAATTGGAAGTGTTCATGAATTTCTCTTGAAAAGAATCTCTGAAAAAGAGCAGATCAATCAGAAACGTTGCTATATTCTTGTTGATCGGGAGAAAATGACACTTAAACTTGTCACCAATGAAACCGACAGTAGGAATAAAGCTACTGTAAGAGGTGAGTTGAAATACTATCCCAAGTTTCTTGAATTTGGTATTAACACAAGCAAGACATGGGAACCGGTGCAGCTTTCAAAGTTCTTCAAAATGAATCGTGCCTTTTTCAAGGATGCACAATACAACATGGAACTGGTAACAGTCTTGAAGAACTTCAAAGCCAGCATTGACTCAAAAGTGGAAAACTCCCGACAAGACAACGGTAGTCGCACTGACAATTACAGCCAAGTTGTCAACTCCAATCTTCCGGCCTCATTCAATCTTATTGTTCCGATTTTCAAAGGTCGCCCTGCAGAAGAGATTGAAGTGGAAATCATTGCAGATGTGGACGGGCGTAATATTCGATTGTCCCTTTGCTCCCCTGGTGCAGAAGTGATAGTGGAAGAAGAACGCAACAAGGCCATTGACGAGCAATTATTGTTGATCCGTAAATTGGCACCGGATATTGCCATTATCGAACAATAACAATGAAGACTGTAAAGAAATACTGGAAGCCGGTACTTGTCGTATCGGCTTTCTTCATTGGCAACCGCGTATTCAATCACATAAATGCGTGGTTGGGAATTTCAATAATTATGCTGACAGTAGCATTTATAGTTTATAATATCATTAAAAAAGTAGAAAATGAAAAGAAAGACTGACTTTTTGATTGTGGCATTATTTGCCATTGTTTTGTTCACTTCATGCGAAAGAGTTGCCCCCAATTATGCCGGTGTCCTTATGGAAAACTACGGCAAACAAGGGAAAGAGGATTTTAAAATTGTTTCCGGTAAGGTATCTACATGGGAATTAGGCACAGAACTTTTTCAAGTTCCGCTATTCGATCAGCGTGGAGAATTTGCCGAAGCTGTCACACTGAAAGCAGCCGATAATACAGAGTTCAAGGCACGTCCCACATATAGCTATAAAGTTATCAAGAACCGTGCCATTGATGTTGTCTTTGACAACAAGCATATTGGCCGTGGAAGTGATTTCATGTCTTCGTTAGAAGATAACATTTTGGAGCCACGTATATATGATTTGATAAAAGAGGAAAGTCGGAAACATAAGACTGACAGTTTAATGGCTGATGGAGGTTCATTAGTGTTTGAGAAACGATTGGAACAGATAGTTGACAAAGAGTTTGAAAAAAGAGGTCTGCAATTACTCACATTCTCTGCCCAGTTGGAGTTCTCCGATAAAGTTCGCGAAAAAATTGATAGTAGAAATGAAGTGAATACCAATATCTCCGTGTTGGATCAACAAATTGAGGAACAGAAGAAGCGCAATGAACTGGAACAGTTAAAAACCGAGCAGGCTCTAATTCAGTCAAGAGGTCTGACAAAAGAAATATTATATAAACAGTTCATTGACAAATGGGATGGAACAAGCCCTTTGTATGGTATTGCTCCTGAATTTCTAAAAATAACAAAATAGTATGCCGACATTTCAACAAAGAAGAGATACAATATTGTAATTTGCACAAGCAAAAGCCGATTTGGAAACACTTAATAGTGATATTGATACAGAAATCGAAAAGAATAAATCTGTTATTTCTACGCTAACTTCTAAAAATACAGAATTGGCCTCTTTAAAAAGTAATAATGAAAGCTCAATCAAGACTTTTGCTAAATTCTTAAAACAATAATCATTAACCCGATTAATAATCAGCTTCTCCCGGTGTGGCTTGGCCGCCTATCCGGGAACTATCATGCCTCACCTTTTTTCTTCTCTTTGCAAGTCGAGCCGAGTACGCTGCATACGCTCCACGGCGGTAGATACTACAAAGAGTCTTTTTGTTCATATAAGAATGCCTCTATTGTGGAGGCAAACGAATAAGTGGCGGAATTGGAAGACGCTTAGTTTCTGTGGTAAAAATGCACGAATAGCATCACGAGTCAGGTAATCATGCTATTAACACTTGACATACGTACAAACGGAAGCAGAAACGAAAATCCTGATTGCAACAGTTCCCGGTTCGAGTCCGGGCTTATTCTCATAAATCAATCATTATGAAAGTTGAAATTCCCGACTATTTCCTAAAATCCTTTATCCGACATTTTGAAAGGATAACCGAGAATTGTAAAGCTTCACCTTCTGACATCAAGACCAGTGAAGCACTAAGGCTTGGAAAGAAAGATGTAATTAAGCTCAAAAGATTTATAAACAAAAAAGTATAATTTATGAAACGAAGGATCATAGGTATAGATGTTGGCAAAAACGGTGGTATTGTAGTGTACGACACCGAGAATAACAAATTATTGGAGTGTATCAAAATGCCACCAACTCCCAAAGACTTATTAGATTTTCTCTCCATATACAAAGAAAATAGCGTTTGTTATTTGGAACGAGTGAATGGCATGACCGGACAAAGTGCTTCTGCCTCTTTTGTTTTTGGAGAAGGTTACGGACAGCTGACTATGGGATTGATAGCTTGTGGGATTCCGACAGTAACAGTATCTCCACAAACTTGGCAAAAAACTATAGGATTACGAAATACAGACAAATTGGGTAAGACAGAATGGAAAAACATCTTAAAGAAGAAAGCCCAACAGCTGTTCCCGTATGCAAAAGTTACATTGGCAACTTCGGATGCCTTACTAATATGTGAATATGGTAGAATTAAAGAAAAGGAATAATGGAAAAATTAAAAAAATGTAGCAAATGTGGCCGGGAACTTCCGGTCAGTGAGTTCTGGAAAAATGCTTCAACCGAAGATGGATTGCAGACATATTGTAAAGAGTGCGGTAATGTTTATGCCAAAAACCGTAAGAAAACTCCGGGGGGGGGAGAATTTGAAGAAAATATATTCCAATCCTGAATTGGCAAGATTTTCTCCACGGGAACTTATCGCAGAATTGAAAGCACGTGGATATACCGGAGAATTGAAATACACCCAAACAATATCATTATAAATGGAAAAGTTACGTCTATTGGTTACAACCAAATGTCCGAACAAATGTCCTATGTGTTGTAACAACTCATGGGATTTTTCAAAATTACCAGTTGTTGAGCACTTTAATTACAAAGAGATCATGATAACTGGTGGAGAACCACTTTTGTTTCCTGAAAAACTGGCAAATTTGGCTGAAAGTATCAAAACCGTTCAAAAATTGGCCTATGGCAATAAAGGAAAATTATTTCTATATACGGCACTGGCTGATATGCTCCCCAATTATATCAGATACTTCGATGGAGTTGTTTACACTCCACATTCTGTTAATGATGTTCATAGTTTATTGGAGGCCAATAATTTTTTGTTGGATTACAAAGATGAACTTATGGAAAGTAAATCTCTTCGGCTCAATCTTTTTCCTGATATTAAAAAGCATATTCCTGACAACACAGACCTTTCGTTATGGAAAGTAAAAGATATGCAATGGATCAAAGATTGCCCGGTTCCAGCTGATGAAGAGTTCAAAAGAGTAGCTGAATTATGGGAGGTGGAATGATGAAAGATGTAATTACCCCCCCCATACACAACATCTCTATCCTTATCGCTGGTCTTTAGAAGATGCTGTTTTTACTAAAGATAAGGGAAAGGTATTTTCTTGTTTTGCATGTGGCGGTGGCTCTACTATGGGTTACAAAATAGCAGGTTACGATGTTATTGGCTGTAATGAGATTGATCCACGAATGATGAAATGCTATGAAACAAACCATCATCCCCAGTATAGTTATTTGGAAGATATTCGTGATTTAGTGAAAAGGAATAATCTTCCCGAAGAACTGTACAATTTAGATATATTGGACGGATCACCACCTTGCAGTACATTTAGCATGTCGGGATTACGTGAAGATGCGTGGGGTAAAGAAAAGAAATTCAAGGAAGGTCAAAAGACACAAGTTTTAGACACGCTCTTTTTTGATTTTATTGCACTTGCCAAACGCTTAAAACCTAAAGTCGTTATTGCTGAAAATGTAAAAGGACTTCTTTTAGGGAATGCGATTGATTATGTCAGACGTATATACAAAGGCTTTGAGGAAGCTGGTTATTACTGTCAGCATTTTCTTCTTGATGCTTCTAAAATGGGAGTACCTCAAAAAAGAGAACGTGTATTCTTTATATGTATCAGACATGATTTGGGAGCCCATTTCCTAAAAGTTTCAGACCTCTTCAATGTTGAGCCATACATCGACATGGAATTTAATGAATCGGAAATATATTATGGGGAATATGCGGATTACAAGGGAAAGCCTATTGGCGTAAAAATGAGAAAGTTATTTGAGCAGAGAGTGGCAGGAGATATTGCTTTGGCAGAGGCCTATAAGAAACAAACTGGAAAACGAGGCTTTTTTAATCAACAATATCTATATGAGAACAAAGTAAGCTACACCCTAACAACTCATGCAGACTCAATTATTCCTTTTAAGCAGCCTATATATTTATCACGGTCAGAAGTATGTAATATATCCACATTTCCACAAGATTATCATTTCCTCAACCAATCCCCACATTATATCTGTGGAATGAGTGTACCACCCGTTATGATGGCACAAGTAGCCTCACGAGTATGGAAATATTGGTTATCTAAATTATAAATCAAATGAAATCAGAAGAATTAGCAGCCCAATGGTGTCGGGATCATCCCGATGCAACATTGGAACAAGCATTCATGGCCGGATTAGGCCATAAGATGAATATGAATAAGGATTCTCTTTCTGCAAGGAAAGACAAATTCAGAAGTGAAGTCCTCATGTATAGAGGAAAATATCCTGATGATATGTTGAAGGACTTTTTTGAGTATTGGACTGAATGCGGAGGCCGGAAAATGCGCTTTGAGAAGGAACGTACATTTGAAGTTTCCAAACGTTTAGTCAGATGGTCTAATAATGATTTTAACAAGTATGGGAAACAACTTAATTCAAGTCAACAGCAATCTCCCGGCAACCGAAAAGAAAGCGTTGAAAGACTTGCTGACCTTGCAAGCGGAGTATTACAAGGGATTGCACGTAAGTTCGATTAAAGAAGCTGTTCTCAACACTCCTAACCTACCACTCTCTGTTATAAGAAAAGAAATCACATTGGCTGGCGCAAGAGCCATACTGGTAATTGCGATTAACGAGCTTGTGTCTTTTTTCAATGTTGGAAAAACGATGAATGATGTTCAAGTGGCACTTACCGCTGATCTAATAATAGACAGATTCTATTATCTCAAATTGGAGGAAATCAAATTGTGTTTCCGTAATGCTATGGCTTCCGGTAAGATTTACGATAGACTGGACGGTAATATCATTCTCGGCTGGTTAAATGAATACGATGCACAGCGTGATGAAATTGTTTCTTCTCTTTCAATTAATGAAGCCCATGAACAAAATAATAACAGCACTGGAATGTTCTACGGAGAATATATCAAACATCTAACTGAAAGATCGGAAAATGGAGATGAAGAAGCCAAAGAATTATTGGAATCCCATCAATCATTCATACAAAGGATGAAATCAAATGATAAAGAAGCCGCTTTCAAAAAATGGAAAGAAGAATATTATGGAAGAACTAAGAAACAAACTACTTGACTGGGCAAAACAATTTGAAACACCTGATTTTATAAAAGATGATCCTATATTCTTCCCACATAAGTACAGTGATAAAAAGGACATAGAAATCAGTGCCTTTCTTACTTCATGGATAGCTTTCGGGAATCGCAAACTGATAATGCAACAAGCGGAAATTTTGGATAATCTAATGGGTAATTCTCCTTACGCCTTCATTATGAACAAAGTATGGGAACAATACAAAGAAAATACAAATACCTTCTACCGTATGTTCACCTACCATGACTTTTTCTGCATTTGCCAGCGGTTGTACAACATATATCAGGAATGGGATGATTTGGAAGTCTTTTATGAGGGTTACAATAATGTTATCCGTGAAATACAAACAGATTTTGGTGGCGTAAAAGGTATTCCAAAATTGGAGCGTGATTCTCCATGCAAGCGTATTTGTTTGTTTCTACGGTGGGTAGTACGAAAATCACCGGTAGATTTAGGTATTTGGAATATTATTCACCCGACAGAATTATACATACCATTGGATGCACATGTTGCAAAAATGGCACACCAGCTTGGGATAACAACACGCAAAACAGAGGACTGGAAAATGGTTCAACAAGTAACCAATTACATGAAAACAATTTTCCCGGATGATCCGTGCCGGGGAGATTTTGCATTATTCGGATATAGTATTAACAATAAATAATTTACATTATGTCAGAACTTAAAATTACACAAGAAAAGGTTACAGCCGCTTTTAGTGAAGCAAACGACTGTCCTAAAGCAATTAGTATTCTAACAGCTTTATTCGGAAAGCAAAAGCCGGATTATACAGATTATCACAATATCAAAACCTACGAAGATGCTTGTGAAGCAATAGGTGTAAAACCTATTGTTCGCCTACTTGTTGAAGATGAAGACGGACACAAAGAAGAAGTGGCTGATATTGCACACCTCGCCTACATCAAACTATGCACAATTGCTCGTGCATTGAACAACGATCCTAATTTTCCACGATTTACTAAAGATGAATACCGTTATACGCCGTGGTTTTATCTTTATAATCAGAAAGAAATTGATGAAATGGACGAAGAGGATCGTAATCGGCTGGTTCTTTGGGGCGGTGGTGCGAATAGCGGTGCGTCTTGCGGCCTCGCTTCTGCGGCCTCGCGTTACGATTGGTCGAACTCGTCTGCGAGTATCGGCTCTCGCCTTGCTGTAAAATCAAGTGAAATCGCAATTTACTTTGGAGAACAATTCAAAGAATTGTGGAAAGACTTTCTGATTGGAAAAAAGTAATCACACTGGGGAGGCCGCATTAAAGCGGCCTTTTCCATACCTTTTAAATCTATGACTCCAAAAGAATTTTTCGACAAAGTGGTGGAAATGCGCCGTTGCCAAAAAGAATATTTTAAAAATAAGAGACAGATAGATTTACGAATAAGTAAACAAATTGAGCGTGAAGTAGATGAAGAAATCGAACGTGTTCAAAAAATCCTTCACAACAAACAGAATCCGCAACTCTTTTAGACTATGGTTAATATGAAAATCCTTGACCTGCCATTAAAAGCAAAATGGTATGAAATGATCGAATCTGGAAATAAGAAAGAAGAATACAGAGAGATCAAGAAATACTGGATCGGAAGATTAGCAAAATGTGGAGGTCACAATTCCTATGAAAAGACAGGTTTCTACTGTAAGAAAGCTATTTGTTTTTCTTGTATTACACGTGGAAACGGCTTTCATCCCAAAGAATACACTCATGTTCGCTTCCGTTTTGGCTACACCAAACGGACAATGCTTTTTGAACTTGAATCTATAACCATCGGAGTTGGTAACACCAATTGGGGAGCGCCTGACAATGAATATGTATTTATACTTAAACTGGGAAAATGTATCAAAAAAAATGAAAGTAAGGACTCAACAGAATTTCAACCAAAAAACTCATGAAACAGTATTCGGTATCAGCATCATGCCTGACGGTGGCAGAAGATATTGCAAATATCCAATAGGCCACCAAGAATACAAAGACTATGCCCAAGCACACCAAGCTATGAAAGATGTACAAAAGATATTGGATAATGGAGGTCGATTAGTATATTCTCCCAAAGGTAGTGCCGGGATTAATAAACATGAATATGTGAAAATTGAAATGATATAAAAATGAAAATATTAGTAAGTTTTTCAGGTGGTAAGGATTCACAAGCATGTTTGATCCAAGCCTTCAAACAATATGGGGGGGGGAATTTAACCGCTGTGTTTTGTGACACCGGTTGGGAACACCCTGACACATATAAACATGTGAATGATGTTTGTCTGCAAATGGGTGTAAGACTTATAACTCTCAAATCAAAATATGATTTTGTGTCTTTGGCAGCTCATAAGAAAAGATTTCCTTCCACGAATGCACGATTTTGTACCAGTGAACTAAAAATGAAGCCAATGATTGATTATGTACTTTCTTTGAAAGAAAGCTGCATTATCATACAAGGTATCAGAGCCGGAGAAAGTACAGCACGTGCGGCAATGGAAGAGGAATGTATGTATTTCAAATCGTATTTCCAACCTAATAAGAAAGGAAGAACTGAAAACTACCGAAGTAAGGATGTCAAAGAATGGTGTTCCCAATTTGACGCTTCTGTTCTAAGACCGATCTTCAAATGGAGTGCACAGCAAGTTATAGATTGCATACTGGATGCAGGGCAGAAACCGAATCCATTGTATTATCGTGGATTCTCACGTGTTGGATGTTTCCCGTGTATCATGTGTCGGCATAAAGAAATTGAACTTATAGCCAAAAACCGAACAGAAATGAAGAAGATACTAATAATCTGCGTACTTTTCGCTCTGATAGCGGGATGCGCATCACCAAGAAATTCAGTTGAGAATCATCCGGCAAAGAATTCACCTCAACCGGATGCACTGCCAGATAATAAAGAAAACCGCTTTACGAAACAGTTTCAACAAGCGGATTCAATGTTTAATCAAAAATATTTATTAGAATGAAGACATTAGACGAAAAGGCTGCCGAATATGCAGCAGGGGTTGTAGCTGAGTTCCCTGAACTTGCAAGCTACAAAGGAACTATTGAAACCATTTACGGACAAGGGGCAATGGAATGTGAATTACTTGGAGAAGAAACGGGAACCTTTGGGCAAGCACTTGAATCTCTCAAACGAGGGCATCTCGTTACTCGTAAAGGATGGAACGGTAAGGGTATGTTCATATTCATGTGTCCTGAAGATTGTTTTTCAACGGAAAAGGTTGTTAATCATGTTAAATCACTTCCCGAATCATTCAAAAAATGGATAGCCAACAATTATGGAGATTCGGAAATTGATAAAATCAAATTTACTGCATACTTATGTATGAAAGCTGCCGATGACACCGTTGTAAATGGTTGGCTTGCATCACAGACGGATATGCTTGCTAACGATTGGGTGATAGTTGAATAAGCGCATTGTCATACGGCGGTTGAATGTCTGCCGTATGGCTCAAAACGATATAGAAAGGAACTAATATGGGAAAGAATATCAAAGGTCTTGCTGGTTCAACCATCTTCAATCAAAAGATGGTTGAACAAATGAATGGCATAAACAAAAACAATAAAGGGAAAGCATCCCCAATTTATATACCAACTAAAAAACGGAAGTAATGGAAGCTAAATTTAGGATTGGAGAAAAAGTAAAAATAGCCAATCATCCAGATAAATCTAAGATTGGCAAAGAGGTTGAGATAATTAACCTCCATCATTCTAATTTTAATCCACAAAAGGGATATGTGGATGAATGGTTATACAATGTATGGGATGGTGCGAAATCTTTAGGATGGGCACCTGAGTGCGACTTGGTAATTAATAAACCTTCATAACCGAACAGAAATGAATGATGGAGTTTATTTTGACCAAAATGGTAACGAGGTAATCGTAATCAATGGATTTGAATACTCACGAGAAGAATTTGATTCCCTTGTGGATATGTGTGGAGATTGCAATATGTAATAAAAAAGAAAGAAATGAGTAAAACAACAATTTATTATCTATTCCTAATAGCAATGTATATGCTGCTAGGATAGATGGAAAGGAGAAATATGGATAAAGATAAATTCAACAAAGCAATAGAAATCAACAATAAAATAGAGGAATACAAAGATCATAAGATGGCACTTGAAAATTCTAACATAAAATATGGTGGTGGATTGATATTTACATACAACAGAATGCACAATGATGTACCATTAAAGGAAGAAATTTTTGGTAAGAATTTCCTTCAGTGCTATATGTATGCTTTGGATAGTAAGATAAAAGAATTACAAAAAGAGTTTGACGAATTATAAAATAGAAATGAGTGAAACGAAAATCATATTAGATGCCTGTTGCGGTAGCCGGATGTTTTGGTTCGACAAGGAAAATCCTTTGATCTTGTTTGCTGACATCAGAGATGAAGAGCATACTCTTTGCGACGGTCGAAGCCTGAAAGTCCATCCGGATATTGTATCTGACTTTACCGATATGCCATTTTTGGATAAATCCTTTAAACTGGTGGTATTTGACCCGCCCCATCTTCTAAAGGTTGGTCAAAATAGTTGGTTGGCCAAGAAGTATGGTAAACTTCCCGAAGATTGGCCAAGGGTGATAAAAAAAGGAATTGATGAATGCTTTCGAGTACTTGAAGATTACGGCGTTCTCATTTTCAAATGGAATGAAGAGCAAATAACGGTTAGAGAAGTATTGAAAGCCATCGGACGGCAGCCGTTGTTCGGTCACACCACCGGAAGACATGGCAAGACTATGTGGATGTGTTTTATGAAACTACCAATTTACGAATAACAGAATATGTTGTAAGATGAAATTAAACAAAAAGACAGAGCAACTTATTAAACTTAGAGCCGCTGAACTTAAAAAATTATATGAAACTCCTAATCCTGAAGTAGATAAAATTATTTCTGAATTGAGAGCAGAAGCAACGAAACGTCCACAGAACATGAGGAAGGAAGAAGAGATTGCTTATATTCTGAAAAAGGCTGATGAAAATTGCGATCATATAGAAATTCGTAAAATCCTAAATGTAAGTAATACATGAATACATCTTTTGAACGATCTGCAAACGCTTCCGATGAATGGTACACACCACGAGAAATCATTGAAGCATTAGGTGAATTTGACCTTGATCCATGTGCTCCCATGCACCCTCTTTGGCCTACTGCAAAAATCATGTACAACAAGCAGGACAATGGTCTTATACAAAATTGGGGGGGCGAATTTGGCTTAACCCTCCGTACTCCAAACCGCTTATGTGGCAGTTTGTAGAGAAATTGGCAGAACACGGCAACGGTATAGCACTACTTTTTAACCGGTGTGACAGCAATAAGTTTCAAGACATCATCTTCACGAAAGCAACCGGTATGATGTTTTTGAGGAATCGAATAAAATTCTTCCGTCCCGATGGAACACGTGGGGACAGCCCCGGTTGCGGTAGTGTTCTTATTGCATTTGGCCGGGAAAATGCCGAAATTTTAAGGAATTGCTCTTTACAAGGCAAATATGTTGAACTTAACAATGATAAATGATGAAAATCTTATATTTATTCATGCTCATTGCCGGTCTTCTGTGGATCGGTGATTTCTCTATCACTTTAAAACCCTTTTCTGTATCTTTACCATGCTGGTATAAATCCGTTGGCATACTTCTATTTTGGCTGTCAATGACTATATATGTTTTAGGTGAGCATACCAAAGGCTATAAAGAAGGATTTGATACTGGGATTAAACAGTGCATTAAGATACTTGATAGAAATTGCCACTCTAAAGAAATAAATAATGATGAAACAGTACAGAATTAATAAAACGACTACCTTCGTAGAAGATAATCGCAGCGGAAACAGAGAGAAATACCTTCTTCCTGATTACAAAGTGCAAGTTAAATTTGCAGGGATTTGGATAACAGTCAAGTCCTTTCATGATGAAGATGAAGAATACGCAAAGAACTGTGCGAATGAACTTCTTGAAAAACTTAACGAAAAGATTTGATTATGATTGAATTACAAGGAAAATTCGGCAAAGATTGTAAAATATTTGCAAATACAATAGAAAATGAAGCTATTGGAACGATACAAAACATTTTGAACAATCCGGTTACGACTGGTGTTCCGGTTCGTATTATGCCTGATACCCATCAGGGAGTAGATATAGTGATTGGATTCACCATGCCAGTTACAGATCGTGTCAACCCCAATCATATCGGAGTGGATATTGGTTGTGGAATGTTGTGTGTAGAAATTGAAAACGCAATGACAGAAGGTTCTTTCCCGGACATTAATCATGCAATCCGTTCCATCATACCTATGGGATTTGAGATTAACCAACAATCTTTATCCAAACAAGAAAAGGAAGATTTGTTTACCTTCTTATCTATCAGAATGGATCAGTTCTGCTCTAAATACCAACTAACCAAACCAGTTATTAATGAAGAATATGTATCACAACTTTGTAAGAAGGTGGGGATAAATGAAGGCACATTCTACAACTCTTTAGGTACATTGGGAGGTGGAAACCACTTTATAGAACTGGGGCGTGCCGAGTCAACCAATAATATATTTCTTACAATACATACCGGATCGCGCAACTTTGGTGTGAAGGTCTGTAAATACCATGCAGAAATAGCAAAATTTGATAAAAAGGCTTTTTCTAATGAAATTCAACGCTTGAAGTCCACTGTTGAGCCACAATTCATGCAAACTGAAATACTACGTTTGAAGGAAAAATTTGCCGAATATTCCGGGTATCTCACAAATGAAGCAATGCTCCACTATTTATGTGACATGGTGATCGCACAAGGATATGCCGCATTCAACCGCAAGTTGATTATACAGCGTATAATCAGAACTTTGAGCTGGAACGCTACAATATCCGTTGAGACAGTCCATAACTATATCAGCTTTGATGATATGATAATCCGTAAAGGGGCTATTGCCGCATACGCCAATGATTACGTTGTGATTCCTATGAATATGGCAGACGGTATTCTTCTTTGTCGTGGTAAGGGAAACAAAGACTGGAACTATTCTGCACCACATGGTGCAGGACGCTTATACTCCCGTTCCGAAGCTAAAGAAAGATTATCAATGGACGCATTCAAAACCCAAATGAGCAAAGTGTATTCCACTTCCGTATGTGAAGGGACATTGGATGAAAGTCCTATGGCATACAAAAATGTTCAGGAAATAAAAGAGCTTATAGAACCTACGGTAGAAATTATTGATACAATTGTGCCACTAATCAATATCAAAGCTGTATGATAGAAAAGACAGACTTCCCATATACTCTTGGCGGCTATGTTGAACAGCAAAATTATAAAGGTTTCGACATAGCCGTTTCCATTCGTAGATACAAAGGAATATCAGCTTATGTCATTTCCTCGGAGAAAAGGCTGATCCGTGAAGAATCTGCCACCTTTGCCGACAAAGAAGACATGTTCCGTTGGGGACGAGAAGCGGTTGACCGATATTTGGAACAGCAAGAACGTAGAAAAGAAGAAAATACGATCAAACGGGCAGACTATTATAAGAAGAAAGCTCGTGTGGCAGCATTGAAAGCCTTTAATGCCGCTATGTATTTCTCTGATATAAAGGACGGACTTTATGATAAGGCAAAAGGATTTTTTGAGTATGAACTGGATAAGGAACATGGAAAGATCAAATGAAAACACTTGATATTATACAAGGCTTTTGCGATCATGTTTTTCGTGATAAAAAAGGAAACCGCATCTTTCCCAATATTTTTGTCGGGAAATGGGAAGCTGACTTATTGGAAGTTACCCGGTCACGCCTGACTTATGAATATGAAGTAAAAGTAAGCAGATGTGATTTCCATAAGGATAAAAAGAAAAGTGATAAATATGGCAAGAACAAGTTTGATGTTGTCACTTCCGGCCAACG
The DNA here is from genome assembly GCF_948499155.1 of uncultured Phocaeicola sp. Taxonomy (NCBI): domain Bacteria; kingdom Pseudomonadati; phylum Bacteroidota; class Bacteroidia; order Bacteroidales; family Bacteroidaceae; genus Phocaeicola; species uncultured Phocaeicola sp. Next base: position 50,283 of record NZ_CAOOSE010000004.1, read on the forward strand.
TACCAATTATTTTTATTATATAGTACCAAAAAGTTTGATAAAGCCCGATGAAGTCCCTGATTTTGCCGGGCTTATTTATGCTTATGAAGGATCAGTGCAATGTTATTCTCTTGAAAAGGGAAGGTATGCGGTAAAGAGAATTTTCTTTGAGGTAGTCAAGCCTGCCCAAAAAGTTTCTGACATGAAAGCGGATGATAATTTCATTCGTAAACTCGACTTATCCATGTACTATCGCTATCACCAAATGAGAAGAGATAATTACAAAAATAAGGAATAATATGGAATTAAGATTAGACCCTGAAATACCGGTCACACGGGTTGTCAACGGACATAATGTTTTCAATAAAGGCTATCACCACGGATTAAGAGGAAAAACCTATGAAGAATACTATGGCAAAGAGAGAGCTGTTGAAATAAGAAAAAGACACAGCGAGGCTTTGAAAGGACATAGATATTGGTCTAATGGAAACGCCCATGCCTTTGCGTGTATCGCAATCACTCCCGAAGGCAAATGGTATAGATTCGATTCAATAACCCAAGCCGCCCAAAAGCTAAATCTGAATTATGCCACAGTTCGCCGGTATATAAAACGAAAAATCAAGCCCCAAAATGGCTGGCAATGGTTTTTGGAGAAAGATAATAACTGGATAAAACATATTGATAATGGGAAAATTAAATGAGATCGCGCAGAAAGCTTATGAATGTGCCGTAAGACGTGGAAAGATTGATCCCGACAATGATAGCAACAACAATCTTCACCGCGATCTGCTTGAAGAAGTTGCCGAAGTCTTTGAGTGTACGGGTGAGAAATCTCCACATATTAAAGAGTATTTAGATGTAGAAGAAGAACTGGCAGATGTAATCATTGTTGCCCTAAGTACACTACATCATTTCAAATGTGACATTGATTCACTCATTGAAGCCAAAATGAATTATAATAAAAACAGAATGGATTGATATAGGAACCGGACAATTAATAAAGTTGATTGTTGAGACGTTTGTCCTTATCTTTACACTACCATGTGTCTATAAAGATTTCATGAACTTATGGAAAGAAAAATAGGTGATATAAAAGACAAGAAGTTAAAAGCTGAAAATATCACACTGGCAGCAATATATAACATATTGTTCACCAATGACATAGTTTGTTCCTTAATTGTAGAAATGTTAAGTGAATTACGTAAATCAAGGCTTTGTCGTTTCCGCGTAAAGCAGCAAGGAAATAAACTGGAACAGTTGATGCTTCAATATGAAAAGAAAATCAATAAAATAGCTGGACACCGGGCTTTTTTCATGGCTGATGCTAACCAGTATATTGCAGATGAAGTACAACCTGATCTGCTTAAAATGGAATACTCCATTAAACTGGAATTTGACAAATGCCGGATTGAAAACAGTGCCTTACTTGCCAAAGTAGAACTTACAAGATGTATGGCAGAGCTTGCTTGTCTATCCCTTGACAAACGGATAGAAGAAGTCCGTCCATACAACAAAGAAGTAACCGGAATAACATATCTCCGGCTCACTGACACACTTAAAGTATTGGACGAACTTTCTGATATTTTATATAAGGGAGGGTATTGTGACCTCAATCAAAGTGATAATTGCAAAAGGGGGATGGCTATCATACAACGAAAACTTACTGATTGTGATATTATCAGCCGCGCAATCAATGAGTCAGACAAGTTAAATCCGGCTGGGGATGATGAATAAAAATGGCAAAATATCGTATAGGAATATCCGAGAATCTATTAGGAGACAAACGCTATCAGTGTCAGATTAAAAGATTTGGCATTTGGTGGAATGATGAAAGTTTCAGCACTAAAGAAAGAATGTTAGATTATGCCCGTAAACTTGAAAAGGCCGGGCATATAGTGTTTAACTATTTATAAGCGAACAATGAAATTAGAAGGAAAAATTATTGTGGCACAACCGATACAATCGGGTGTCTCAAAAAATGGTAACAACTGGCAAAGACAAGATTTCGTTTTGGAAATTCCCGGCCAATACCCTAAAAAAGTCGCTTTTTCAGTAATGAATAGCAATATTCAGAATTTTGGATTAGCAGTCGGGCAAGACGTTGATATTGAAATAGATATTAATGCGAATGAATGGCAAGGAAAATGGTTTAACTCCATTACTTGCTGGAAAGCAACACTCCGTAATCCAGGACAGCCTACCGCAGCGCAACAGCCCCAAACTTATTATCAGGGGGCATCATCCACCGCGGCACCCGTACAAACTGCCATACCTCAACCGCCAGTGGATTTTGGGGAACAAAAAGACGATTTGCCTTTCTAAAGAAAAAGGAGAAGGGAGCATTTCGGCTCCCTTCTTATTAATTAATGTTCCACCTTTACAATTTCATTATAAACGATTTTGCTTCGTGGGTTATGATTGACTATCGTTTGTTTATACCCCTTTGTCCCCCATCTCCACCATAGGAACCTGTGTTTATATATCCGGCTTATCGCACTTGAAAGACTGTCTCTCACTTCATAAGTAAATGTGCTGTCAGGAATATTTGCATAAAAATCCACCCATTTATCTGAATAATTGAAACAGCTGTCTTTCAGAACAAATACAATACTGTCTTTAGTGACAACTTTTGTGGTTGTGATATATTCGACTTCTTTTGGACGCAGATTCAATTCTTTTATTAGTTTTGCATCCGCACTCCGCAGCTCTTTCAATTCTTCTATGTTAAGCCGTAAAACATGGTTTTCAACCACATTTAGACTATCCCTAATCTTATATTCTTCAAGCCCAGTACAGAGACTTTTCATATTATCTGAAAGTCGGGCACTTTCCTTCTTCTCTTCCTGCCACAACCGGTACATCAAAAAGGTTGCCGCAAGGAGTAACACAAAGATTACTCCTATACCTATCTTCAATCTCATAATCAATCTGTATATACATTTTTACCAACTTCCGCAATAACTACCCATGCACCATTACAGAAACCATATATCTTACCGTCATTCTCCGGCATTTCAGGTATTGTATTAAGTTTTGTTTCATTGGCAGTGGCTTTGCTAAGAGCTGTTTGAGCTGTACTTTTTGCAGCATCAGCCGTTGTTTGTGCGGTCACGGCCTTTCCATCAGTAACAGCCAACATTCCAGTCAGAGTTTTTTCATTGGTTACTCCTGCAAGGAAGGTTTCAATTTCATTGAAGGTGTCAATGGCCGTAGTCGCATCAACAGTACCAACCAATTCATCCAAAGCGGTCTTCACCGCATTTATGGACTGTTCCAGTTGGGACTCTGCCAGTTGAGCACGTCCGCTTTCTGCTAAAATATCCGATTTGCTCGCACTGCTGCTACCATCAGAACTTTCCAAAAATGAAGATGAAATAGGAAGTTCATTACATCCTACCATAACATATTGTCCAGCTATCAACCCGTCGACATTCATATCACAGAACTCTCCAACCCCAAGTGCTGTTTTGTAAGGTACATAATCCTTTCCATTAGAACTTTTGTACACAACAACTCTATTGTTTGCTGCATCTCCAAAATTAATGCTGATAGCAAATTTCTCAGTAGATAACTGTATAGGTTGGCTTTCGTACCAATCCTCTTCTCTAAGAGTAAAATTCAAGTTTGCCATATCTTCTATGTGTTTATATGTTTGTTTCCTATATCAATTCCCAACCTTTCCTTACATCATCCATATTTGCAGGAACGCCATTCTCAACATAACTCATTGCAGCCACTACCGCAATAAGTTGTTCCCGGTTATTTCTATTCAGAACAGTATGACGAGATATGCCCGAACGCTTTTCAACTGTGGCAATATACACGTCAGTATTGTTCTCACATGGCGGTGCCCAGCGCATAATAACATCTTCAAGTTCGTTGGCCGTACCATCTTTGTCAGTGTCATACTTATTAAAAATATAAGTTTGAAGAGTTTTAAAAGCAGCACGGTAACCGTATGCCATAGTTTTAAACTGAAAGAAACTTTTATCTGTCTGCGTTACAGACAAGCCCTGCCATTTTGTATTATTTCTCCGTATATTCAACGGATTGTTATTCCGTAGTCCCCGTGTCATTTTTATCCTCCTTCTCTTTTTGTGTTTCAAACAATATTTGTGCAGCCAGCCGTGCTATATCATCTTTATTCTCAATGATTATACTCATAGTCTTTTCCGCTTTCCGAAGTTCAGCCTTTTCCCATGATTTCTCACGTACCGATTTAAACTCACAGAAAACGCAATAAGCCGCCCATAACATAGCGAATACTGGAAATGGAATGACAATACAACATATAAGATCAATCATAACCAGTGTCAGAAACGGATTAAAATATTTCTTCGCTTTTGTCGCTGTCATTTTGTACTTCTTCGAGGTACGAAGCTCCCCACGTTGTTTCGCCTTCTGAATCCCCGAAATAAAATCTATCCCCATTGCGATTATGATAGCTGTCATACTTACCGCTATCAAAACCAAATGTAAAAACAAATGGTCGTGAATGAATGTTTCAATAATGTCGTTCATATCCTTTTGTGTTTGCGTTTATTATTTTTATTCCAATAGTAATTTGTTGATAGCATCAATAAAGGCTGGGGAACATAAACTTGCGTATTCCTTAATCATATTACACTCTTCATCGTTATACTCAATTTCTCCATTGGAGTTGAATATTTTAAATGCGAGGGCATGAGCCTCTATTCCCCTGCCAAGTTGATAAATGATATTGGCAAAATCCTTCTTGTAGTTCTCAACGGAACATCTCGTCTTATCAATATCAACAAATATCTCAATTCTTTCAAAATTTATCCTTTTCATAATCACCTCCAATCATTATCATTTGAAGCACCGAACATCAGTCCTCTTCCCAACCAGTCAGAGTTCGGTGACGGATACATAAAATCCACCAACTGCATACAATGGTGCATGGAACCGCCATTCAATGTTTGCTTTGTTCCATTCGCATATATCTGAACATTATTATAATTGTCATTTGCATTAACCACGAATATCCTTTGGGTGACGGCAAGACTCAAAAGATAACGGTAGGTTACATTCGATGTTATTCTAAATATAACCGTATCAACTGGAAAACCCGAAGTTTCATCGTTATAATCGTATCTTGGCGAATCGCAAGGAACTGTATAATAAGTTTCGTTAGCAGAGGAAGTCCCAGAAGTCAAAGGTATATAAGTACCGGTTTTATAAGCACCTTTTGTGTACACATAGGCATAGGAGCCGTAAACTACCATAATGCTTCTTTCCCTTGCGCCAAACACGCCTCTACACCATAAGTCAGAAGTGTAGAAACGTAATGACCGGTGATCCTTAGTACCTTGATGATACATATCACCATCAAACCACATTCTTCCATCACTTCCAAAGCTGATTCCTCCAACCGCATCACCAGCAGCATTCACGCAATTCAACCTTGTAAAAGAGCCTGATACACCTTTCAATGTACCTTCAAAAGTGCTGTCACCTGAAATAACCGCACCAGCCGCATAGAGTTTCCCTGCTATACTCACCTTATATGGCGCATCAGTCGGTGTTGTAGCTCCAACCCATAACGGATAGTCACCACCAACAAGACCTGCTGCAACCGTTTTATTATCGCCCTTCATTATCAAAAGCTGATTACCCTGCATGAACCGTAGAATAGCATTTTGAGCCATGATAAGCGGAGTGTACACTGGCACCAAAGAATTAAACTTCTGCCAATAAGTTGTATTTGTCACCGGAATGGAATCACTGGACGTATGAGTTTTCAGACATTTATACGCATTAAACGTATTAGCACCGGTAGTCACAATTGCAATATCCAAGTACCGGGTACCGGAAGTCAAAGCCTCGTCATTGCGATACTCTATGCCTTTAGCCCATTCGGATTGCCGGAGAATACAGCCTTGCAGCCCGTTTTTCCCCGGTTCCCCATTAGTACCGTCAATTCCATTTTTGGCCTTTCTTCGTATTAATATATGCCCTTGCGCCTCCATACCGGATTACTTCAATTTTGCTAATACTTCTTTTGCGATCTCCTTAGCCTTGATACGATAACTCTGATAATCAGTGTATTCTTTCAGATATTCGGCACGCTTACCTTCGTCAAGTTCCGAAGCCATATCACGTGCCATTTCCAAGTTGGCGAAAATGGCATCACGTTTATTCGCATCATAACGTTCCATGATAATGGCACTTACAATACTGTCATAATCATGTTCCCCTTCAACATCCACGTTTTCACAGACATACTGGTCTTCAACCACCACATCTTCCGAACCGGCCTTTTGAACAGCTTCTCTTCTCTCAAAGTCGAAGTAAATGCGTAGCAACGCACCTTCAACTACAAATTCAATACCAGTCGGCAGTTCTCCTACAAGAGTTCCATAACTTTTCATAAATTACCTCCATTTTTATAATTATTCTTCAAAATAATAAGCACTCTTCCCGTCACCTAACGAACGCCGCTTGACAATCACATTTTCCACTGGAAAAATCTTCTGACCGTTATTCTCCGCTTCGCGAGCCTGATCCAACACATCTTTCAGATTGTAACAGTTCGTTATGAATTTGCTACGTTGTCCGTTCTGTTCAAAAAGAACACAATATATCTACCTTCACCTTGCTTTGTCTTCACATTCGTTTCAAAGTCCACCACTGTTATAGGGACATTGAGAATATCCATCAATCTTGTCTCTTTTACATCGAAGAACTTCTTTCCGTCCTTTGTTCTACCACTCTGTTTGATACCTTTATCTGCAAAACTCATATCATTATTTGTTATTGTTCTCCATAAATTCTTACAATCTCCCCACTTACACCAGCCCCAGTATGAAGCTCGTATCTCGCGGTTACGTTTCCGGCTTTTTATTCGTTTCACCTTTCGGGCAAAGTTCTTTTTCATATTTTTACGCATCCGAACATTATCTTTCGTGAAGCAATAGCCCAAAAAGTTAATCCTTCTTCCTCTTACTACGTTTTCGCTTTCTATGCTTTTTGTTCCCATTTTTTGTTTCTGTTCCTATCGGAGCAATACAACTGTTTGCTTTAACTACCAACCCAACTTTTGCACTTTCCCGTTCATACGCACGAATAAGAAACAACGCTTCGGCCTTAGAACGAGCCAGCATAACATTATCATCGCAATATCTATGCAGGCATTTGACACGATATTTCTCCTTCATTGTATGATCTATCCGGCTTGCCGCAAAATTCCCGATAGGTTGGCTTGTAAATGCTCCAATCGGAACACCTCTTCTTCCGTTCAACTTCATTCTCCAATACGTCAACTAACTCTGTTCCGCTGTCATACGATAAAACAGCTATCTCGATCAATTTAATAAATCGTTCATCTTTGAATTTCCTTCTCAATGCAGCAACAATAAGCTCATGAAGAATACTTTGATAGAACTTTTTGAAATCAGTCTTTACGAACCATTTGTATTCCGGGTACCGGTGAAGAAAACGTTTCATTCTCCTTACTCCAAAATGTAATCCCTTTCCCTTGATACACGCACTTGTATCATAAATCAAATTTCTATAAACATCTTCTTCAATCACCCTCATAATTGCATGGTGCAATTACGCCACGGGAAATATTTCTGTTTGACAATATCTCGAACCTTTCCTGCATCACTTTTTACTCTCATTACGCTATAATCCGGTGCCGGAAAATCCAATGTCAGGATCATCAACTGCAAAGCTCGGAGGTCTTCTTCCGGGTGTAGATTATGCCGCCTGATAAAGCGGTTTTTCTTAACCTTCCCATCTTGTGCTTCTTTGTCCGCTTCACGTAAATTATTTATCTCTGCTATACGTTCAAGAATATACCCGGCTCTTTTAGATTTCTTTCCACCGTTTGCTTCTATCCGTTTATTGTCAGCCTCTATCCTTTCCGCTATAATTCTATCAATTTCATTATGCGATAGACTCTTCCAATCAATATCACTTCTTCCAATATTCACTGCTGCTTTGTTTTAAAATTTACACCATACTTCCAATTTTGTCTTGTTCAGACTATTTTAATTATTCCGATAACTGCAAGCTGTTTTTACTTGCTTGAATAATTCGCCCGGAGCTTTCGAGAACCAACCTACTAACACCGCTTGTTGCCTTTCGCAAATTGGGCAACCTTTCCGCATTCTTGATTTTCTGACATCGTAACCAATTGATTACTACGTTGCAACGATATAAATCCTGCAAGGTCATGGCTCGGAGAACTCGCAGATTACTCTACGATAAATAAGTATGGCGAGAGCCGATATTCGCATTCGAGTTCGACCAATCGTTATTCGAGTTCGCATAAGCGAGGCCGCAATTCGCACCGTTATTCGCATTACCGCCCCAAAGAACCAGCTCTTGTTCCCCTCTGCCAACCGTCCACGCCTTTCGGCTTTCGTCCCGTTATCCGTTGCCGTAAAACGAGAAGGTGGACGGGTTTTAATTAATTGAAATTCAAAGAACTAATATTTCAAAATCTATTATGCAGCCATCAAAGATGCACCGCTAACAAATGTTAAATTCCCAAAATACGCAAGGCGAGAGCCGAGACTCGCACTCGAGGTCGACCAAACGTCATACGAGTACGCACAAGCGAGGCCGCAATCCGCACCGATAACCGCATCACCGCCCCAAACCACCAGCTGCCCAGTAGTGTTTGCCCATGAATAATCAGCCCAATAAGAAGTGCTGTTTCCACCAATCTTTTTCGGGAAAATATCAAAATGCTCCCCAAGAATTATTTCCTGCACTTGACCGGAAGCTGTCTGACGGGTAGCTTGTCTGTATTCACCATTTGGATGCGCAGCTAATTCAGCAGTAGTCGGTAAACGGTTTCCTTTGTAAATGAAAATTTCCGTTCCACTTTGAGAACTATTGTTGGAACTACCGCAAAATACTCCTTGCAGAAATTCCCACTGCCACCCATAAGGATCTTCTATACCCATCATGTTCACCCGTGAACAATCCACTCCAGTATTACTTCCATTCACCACAGAAATAGCTATTTTGCCCCAATTGTCACCGAGACTCTTTGTTGCGCCAGTTTGCAATGCTGCCGCAGCAGCCCACAAGTCTTTACTGGAGCTACCACCCACACCATAACCAAGTTTGGCTTGAATATTGGTATCTCCGTACTGGGACAGCCCCAACATCATAATAAGCTTTCTCTGATCGTAATCGGTCAGTCCCCATTCCTTACCGTTCACTTGTGCAGCATTCCAAAATGCGTTGATTGTCTTGCTGCCTGCCGGTGCAACTCCTGAACGTGAAACAAGTGCGCTACCTGACATGGAGCCTTTGTATGCACCGATACAGTTATACATTCCACCATTTGCCCCACCAATAAACTCACCGCCAATAGGTAGCATCGAGAGCCATAAGACTGGTACACCACTTACACTGTCAGTCTGTACACGATAATACAAACGTGGCCCTATCCACATCACATGCCCTTTGGTTTCATCCACCGCAGTACCATCAGCAAACACCGCACTATTGGTAGGGGACATTTTAGCAGCCCTTCCATCATTCGTTACGAGATAACGGCCACAATACAACTTGTATTCTGTCCATGCGGCTGTATTACCTATCACACCATAGTTCGTGCTACTTTGGGTTGATTGTTTGATTGGAATCCCCCAAGCCACCTGCCTCAACATTTGTTCGTCACCATTATTAATAGCATTCATGAAGTTTTCCACGGTAATGCGTCTGACACTACCACCAACTTCCACCAATACTGTATTGGAACGCAGAATGGAGGTCACCAATGTTTCATTTCCTAATCCTTTAGTTGCCATAATATTATTTTGTTTTTATGTTAATTAAAATGACATTCTGCCAAAACATCAACATCATATTGAGTCCCGTTTCTGTCAGTTTCCGTTGTTGTTACAGATATAGAATTTGTTGTAGAATGTTTCAAACTCTTCCAGTTTTCCTTATCCATCACATCCATAGTCCACGATGCGGAAGTAGGAGTATAAGTTGACCCCGTAGTCATATTTACAATCTTGGCACTTACTGTAACGGGTTGTCCGGTATCAACCTCTTTGTTGGAAGAAGTTATATAACATACAATTTGAAATTCATCTGCCGTATCAATGATACGTACCCCGGCACGTGCTATCGGTTGTGAAGCACTTGAAGACTGATAAACTTCTGCTATGAATAACTGGGTACCGTCCACATCACCACGGGTAACAGTTACACTTTTCTGTCCGTTCTTATCAGTCCAAGCCGCCGTGTCCTTATACCATTTTATATAGTAATCGGTAATGGCATTGGCACCGGCATACAGCTTGGTAGTCAGAGTACAACTTGTTACTTTGCTTGTTAACTGTTCGGTACTTGCAAGAATAGCAAGATAGTAAGAGCTGGCTCCCATATTCTGAATGGCAATAGGCAGTTCCCCGGTCAAATTATACTCAACACCTGCCGTAGAAGCGACACATGAATAAGTCAATGTATCTCCTGCAATATTCGTTTTGCTTGCCAAGTTTCCGACAATTTTAATGGCACCGGTATTGGTATTCAAAGAGAATTTGCCCGTACTGTCTTTTTTCCAACCTCCACTTTCCGCACCGTTAAAATTTAAAGCCACTCCATTGTAAGCCCAACTATGACCAGACAAACTGACCGCCAACCCACGTGCCGAAGTTACTTTGGGTGTCCGTACCGGCTGATTCGCAGCTATACTCCAATCAGGAGAGACAGCCCCACTTTCTTCATCTACGGCCTGAAACAATGGAATGCCATTATTTTCAAAAGTCAGCATCAGGCTGTCATTGGAACGAAGACGTTTAATCGTGATGCTATTTTGGGCACTATAATTTTCTGCCATATTCCCAACCTCCTTCTGATATAATTTGATTCATGCTTGTATTAGTATAAACGATACCGTCCAACAACAGTATTCTATCTTCCAGTTCTCCATCAAGAGAAGGCAGGCACATTACCTCCTTTTCATTCAAGATGATGGATTCTCCCTTTACCAAGTGCCCCAACAACAGAACCCCGGCATCCAAAGCCTTTTCCTTATTTGCTACAACATACCTCATATCAATTATTTATATATATGTTCCCGTTACTGTCCGTATATTCATTTGTCCCATCAGTCAATACAGAGAAAGCCTTTTTTTGCTCGGCCTTAATGTACACGTCCAACCAATCGTCAAGATAAGTTTCACCAATACCGGTTCCATCCAACATTATCACAGTTTTTTCCCCCTCCTGCCATTGTACCCCGGTCTTATTTGCACTGTCCGTAAACCATACCATGCGGATAATCGGTGCCGGTATCGGCACAATTTCTCCATTCCACTGTACCATAGCTATATTCCTATGCAGGATTTCATCAGGATTGATGGAAGCCTGACTTGCCGGTATGCACGTAAATTTTGGATAAACACGATTGACGGAGAATTGCTGTCTTGCAACCTCCTTTCCACCAACCTTCACCAACAGCAAGTAATCCCCCTTCTCGACCAAACGCAAGTCCATTATCAGGCTGGTTAAGGACAAAGCCACTATTTCATGGTTTGCGGTAGTCAGCATTGTTTGACTTGATATGCTGTTCACCTGATAAAGTTCAATTGTATATCCGGTAGTTATTTTATTCACTCCCTTTGTTACCATAAGTGGAATGGTGCGCTCGTATGAATTTTCATCCAAAGCTGCATTCCTATTGGCCGTAGATGCGGAAATCAAATTGTTGGCTACCTTGTAATCATACAACAAAAGCTTGTCAAGAAATGGATTGTACTGGATTATCTGACTATCCCCAATAGACAAACCGTAGGTATCTTCACTCTTATCTACCGTTGTCAACATGATAGAGTCAGTCTTAACGGGAATATTCACCCCAAGCCGGGTATCAGCTATCAGACCTTCAAAATACAACTCAAAACTTTCACCCGGAGCCACATTTCTGCTTATGGTAATGGCACCGCGTGTATCTCCAACCGTATCTATACTGTACTTCCCATTCCATGAACTGATTGCAGAAATATTCTCTCCATTAGCAAACCAGTTCATTTCTGCCAACAAAGAATTAACATAAGGCATATCCCAGCTACCGTCAGCGGCATTCGCTATGACTTCCGGTAAAATCACCAGTGGAGTAACCCCACGGTCAGGATCATATTCATTTGCCACCGGATTATAGACCTGATTGGCCGGACTGTTCGGTGTCATTATCTTCAAGCTTACTGCAATCGTAAGCGGTTGAAACTCTTTTCTGATTCTTTTCTTTTCACTCTCTATCATATCGTCACAATTGCTTCTACTGATGCAGTATCATTTGTTGCCGTTATGGTAAACAAGGTACTTACCACTGTTACTGAATTATTTCCTAAATCACTAATTTCCTTTGTGTTATGTATCGTTATTGAACCGTTGAAATCCTTATGCTTGATATTCCAAGCTTCATCATCGGCGGTATCTCCACTATCCCTTCGGATAGCCCATTGTCTAACTGTGTCTGTAATATCCTCCCAACCTTTAAAGACCTTGCAAGTAATTTCCATTGATTCACCATAAGCAAGAAAATTGTCACCTTGCGTATCAATCTCAATGCGTACCGGTGCATCTATCTGTAACTGTTCGATTGTGCCGGTCATATAAATGTTATTCAGATAAGCAGAATAACCGGTCATATCCAACCCGAAGATGTTGAGATTGCTCAAATCCCCATCCTGCATTGCAACCATACTCTTTGTAAACTCCCAGTCATTTACCCCTACCAAGAAACGGCGGTATGTCCTCGTCTCATAAGCGGAAGTCTGGCGTTCCTTGTTTGTAAAGTTGCCATAAGCGACAAAATGCAAAGCCTCACACGGATGGAAAGAATATTGCCAACGATCAGAAACACCACGAAGCACATAGCGAAACCTTTTGTTTGTTCCGGCATCCAATATTTCTGTAATACGAAAATAGATTGTACAGAAACCGGCAAACATACGGTTGCCACGGCTATCATCTATATCAGATACCGCATTATTCCCCGGCGTTTCATAGTCATGGAAATACCCCATGCAAATATCATCCACAGCCACAGCACCTATTTCACCGTCTTGTAATTTCAAACTTATTGTCCCGAAACGTAGCAAGTTACCATCAGCATCATAATCAGGCTCAACACTCTCTATAATTCCAGCACCGGGAGAACGCCATTTGTCACCAAGCACAATTTCAGCACGGTTAAAACGCAATTCCGGCACCTCTAAAAACCTGCGTAACGTGAGGCTTTCCATATACCCACGTCCCATGCTGTCTATTTTCGCCCCAAAGCCGGTCAAACCCTCTGCAAAACCGCTTGCACCAAAGATAGCACCGGCTAAGAAGCCGATAAGCCCAGCTGCCGTATCATTGTGGGTGCGCGAAAGAAAAAGCTGATTGCCCAGTGAACGGATGATAGACTGTATCTGTTGGGTATTCAAGCCACCGGTTCCCTGCCCACCACCTGCAATAGAGTCTATCTGATTTTGGATTTTTTCAAGCGATCCAACAGCCTTTTCCTCCCGAAGTGTCATAGTGTACTTCGGTATCATATCTTCTCCCTCTTTGATAATAAGGGTATCAATAATGATGCTGCCTTCAATACCAAGATCGCTATCAGTGAATAGCATCAAGTCCCCTTCTTTCAAAGTATCATGTATGCTTGCTTCCCCCCTTGCAACAGCCTCATCATGTTGGCGTGCCATGAAAATATCATCCACCTTCGGTTCATACGAATAGCGCACATAGTCATTCTTTGCAAGATATTTTTTCGCGGTAGCAAGCAACCGTTGTGAAGCGGCCTGAATATAAACGTCCGGCATATCAATATAAAGCAGGACAAACTTGTCACCGGACTTTATATTGTAATCCTTGTATGGGAAATATAATTTCAGACTTTCATCATATACACGGTTACAAGTCAGCACATATTTATTGCCCTTCTTCTCACATTTGGTTATTTCAAAATCCCGGCCACCACACATGCCGTTTTTCATGCTAATGGTGGCTGTTTCAGAAGTCAGGTAATCGTTTATATTGAAACCAACATCTTTTAGCGTTATTGTAAAAGGTGGGACATCTTCACCTTCCTTCAGGCTATCCATTGTACCATCATCTGTCAGTTGTTCGGCATCAGCCACTTCGTCAAGATTGCCATTATCCCCGGCATCCAATGATACATAAATACCTGCATCTTTCAACTGTTCGGCGGTCATACCTTCCATTGAAGGACATATTTCCTCCAAACCACCGGTACCGTCAAAATAAACACTCCCTTCCCGAATGCCAAGCACAGCAATATTCTTACTGTCAATATATGGATCAAGCGTTGTCTTAGGAAAATCAGGTAACATCAGATTTTCCACGGCCATGTTATTCGGCAAATAATTGGTAAGAGAACTGTTTGAGAGCTTATTATAATACCGGTTAGGCATATTTCTTGTACTACCGTATGCACGCAATCGCGTAATAATCTGTTGATCCGCATCGGCTGTACGTTGAATTTCGTACAAACCGTTTCCACGTCCATACTTGAAAATATTGCCCACAGCAATACCGGCAGTACCGATTGTTATTGTTCGGCCACGAATAACAAAGTTCGCACCAAATTTTGAATTGAACAACTCCAATGCACCCCATACCTTTATATTGTTCACATCAATGTTTACATTGGTAGTGCTCACATATTCAGGGTGTACGGCAACCGTCCATTTTTGTGCTCCGGTATATATACGGTCAAGATTTACTTGAACACGGTCTGCCAAATCTTGTATAGACGAAGCGAAGAAACTGAACTTAGGCAAAGAAGTGAAGTGTATCTGATTATCACTTTTCACATAATCAAGAAAATCACATCGCGTCAATTCATCTCCCGGCCAGTTGAACTTTACGTTATCATAGACAAACGCTTCTCCCGAAGTTTTTCTTGCCGCCTTTTTTAATGCCGTAGGATCATAGTTTATCTCAAACTTCTCACCACGGTACATAACATAGTCACCTATCTCAAAAAGAATGGGTACGGCACTTTTCAGAGTGCTTGTCACAAAACATGCACCCATCCATGTACCATTATACTCCAAACCTTTCAGTGTACAACGTACCGTATTGCCAGTTTTATCATAAACCTTCCATGCCATACAGCTATACTTTTTCAACCAATGCAACTATCTTTGTCGGTTCCGCAACACTATACGAGGGGATTATTTGAGTTCGAGGATCAGTTACTCTGAATTTTACCGGGAAGGTCAAGACTTCATCCATATTGGACTTATTAAATTCAAAATCTCCAACCTCCAGTAAGTAAAGTCCTTGCCGCCCGATACCCGTGTGCGAGTTATATATTTTCAAGGTGGCACCGTCACCATTTTCTCCCGTGAGATAGTTTTGAAAGGCCATAATTTTATCGTATGCAGTACCCAAATCTCCCTTATAGCACATCTCGGCTTCCAAGTCGTATGCCTTTAATAGCAGCTTATCGGGTATGTAAGTATCTTCACCGTCTTCATCCGGCCAATCCCGTTTGGGTAAATCTTTCGTTTCCCCACCCGGCTTGAACGGAAATTCTGTGCACACAATTCCAAAATGCGCCAAGCTGTCTTTGACTGGAGCATTCTCGGTAGTTTTCTGCATCAAAATAGAATACGGTTCGTTCATATACATATATTAAAAAAGAGCTTGCCGCAGAGATATTTAGTCTCCACAACAAGCTCTATGGCCTTATACTTTAATCTTATTTCAACGCAAATATAATTGTATTTTCTATATAATCATAGAAAATAATGCCATAAAAGCATTTTTTAGTAGATTATTATACTCAACCCCTAACTTGCTTCCACGTGTATGTTGAAAAACATAAAAAATATCATTTGTCATAATTTTATTTATTAATACTTTTGCATTTAATTATAAAAGAGGTTATTATATGTTAGGAGTTTTAGTTTAATTGGTAGCATTGCTACTATCAATTTTAGAGTATTCTTGAATTATGATTATAGTTATACTTTATATAATGAATTTATTATTCAGTTTTTATGTGTAAAAAAATAATAGTCCCCTCCTTGATATTCTCCATTATTGAAAGTATCATTATCTGTTATGGAATAAATCATATTTCCAGCTCAATCTTTTTTTTGATATTATCTCTCATACCAATTCTTATTCTATGGGGATATGTGAATAACAAATGGAATGAAAAGAAAAGCTTTAGAAACTTTATATGGATAAGTTCTATATTGCTTTCCATATTATTTATTTTTGTGGGATTAGTACTAAATGAAAAGATACATAAATGCGAAATAAAGGAAGAATTAGAAAGAAGCCAGATTTATTATAAAGAAAAAAGGCGAGAGGAATTTATCGCAGATAGTTTACAAAAAGTCCAAGATAGTTTATATATTCTTAAGCAATCCAATATCCTCGCCCAAAGAGACGGCAAGAAAATCATGGGGAGTTTCTTTTGGGGTATGTCACATAAAGATTACAAATCAGTTTATTATAGAATTGAAAAAGAAACTAATGGCATAATTACAGTAAATGGCATTGATTTTAAGTTAGGGCATCCCACTTTTTACAAAAATCAACTTTGTGGATTTACTATCAAAACTGTACGTAAGTACAAACTGTATGATTATGACATAAATGTTTTCGACAAAGAAGATTATGAATACAACAAATATATACAAGATAAATCAACCATATACGATTATTTACTTAAACGATATGGGAAAAGTTTTGGAAACGAAAGTACCATACATATAGCTGCATGGCCTTTCTTATATAAAGCTATCAATTTCTACAAAGCTGATTATGAATCAGAACGTCAAGGAGCCGGGACGTTAATAACTTTTCATTTAGCTATTGATATATCACATCCTCAATTAATAGAATTATTAGAAAATGAAAAAGATAGTATCAGAAAACAAATAGAAAAAGAAAGAACAGAAAATATCGAACGTGAGAGACAGAAGAAAGCGAAATTCTCTGATGGACTATAATTTACAAATTAAATATACAAAATAAAAATGGAATTATATTCTAAATATAAAGATATTAGTGCGTCTTTTAACACTGACTACCATTAAATATTGAGCTAACATAATCTGGCTAATGTTTTCGCGTATAAATTATAATTAGGCTGGCTCCAAAGTCAGCCCAATTTTATTTTGTGCATTTTGCCACTCTTAGCCAAAAGTATTCAGCTTTCGAGATATTTGTTAAGCGCATCTCTCAATTTACGAATTTCATCATTTGAAGATACTATTTCGGATATTTCATCTTCACATGCGCAATCGCACATTGAAATAAGCATACCTTTTATGCCACCTCCCTTTTCTATTTTAGCATCTTTTGAGAACATTTCTATCGGGAGAAACTCGACTACCCCTCCGCTGTCAAAACTTACCGAAGCCGCAGCGTTTTTCTTTTCCCATTCCTCCACCTCACTACATGACATATAAGCCGTTTGACAATTTTCCAATTCTGGCTTCTTTTGCTCTATCATATCTAAATAGAACTGTATAGCCATTAAACCTTTCTCTGTTACCGTATTGTCTTTTGCAATAAGACCATTTACTTTGAATGTTTCTACAACGCATTCTTTGTTGCTCATAAATTCTACTAATTCCATATTGATTTATTATTTATAGTGGATAAAATTTGTATTTTCTTGCTGTAATTGGAACACGGCAGGATAGTTCCTTTTTGAATATTGTTTTCTAAGGTATGATATTAAATTATCGAAGTTGGTAATGAATCCCTCGTTGATTAAATCAGCCACCTTCTTTTCAAGCTGCCACAGTTCGCGTTGTTTGCTTTCATCACCCTGCTTGTTGCGAAGCATTTTCTCATGTGAGTTAAACACAACCCAATTCAATGCTTCCCCAACCTTTTGCATTGCTTTCGGCATAAACTCTTTAGGAACTATCTTCTGAACGGCAGAGCCAAGTTCTTTGTAAGCATCCCCGGCATCGTTTCGATAGCGAATCATTTCATCGTACACAAACCGTAATACTTTGACTTCAAAAGACGGATTTATCCACATAGCAAATTTGATAAACAGAAGCGGATTCATCCAAACTTTATCGGGTGTTTTGCCTTCTTTCGTATTTCTACCCTTAACTTTTATAAGTAGTTGATTTTCACCAATGAGCATTTTTGCTCTATGGCTTTCATCCTCTGCAAGAGCTTTCAAAAACTCTGATGTATTATCAGATTCTAAGAATTTACTCATTTGCCTTCTCGGATTCCCTTCTACATTATTCCACTGCCGAAGCAATTCAGTTCCGTCAAAATAACCATCACTCGTGCGCTGAACCACAGAAAAACTATCAATGTATCGCACCATTTCTTGATTTGTCTTCATACAATGTTTTTTATATTTTACTTGCATACTATTTCTTACCCTTTTCTCCCAAACATACATATAAGCAAGTTCAGGAGATTTTTATTTATTTCTCTTTATACTATGTGTATATTGTCAAAAACTCGATTTTTCTGAATTTTCAGAGAAATAAATAGTGAACGCTATGCTACTGGTATTAATTCACCCTTAATCAGCTTTATGGCTTTCTTTACGTCCCAACCGCTTTCGCATAATGCGATGATAAAACGTACACCTTTCGTAGTCCATACAGTATAAACATTTGTTCCTATCGAGCCATCCGAACGTGTGTACGTCTGTGTACGTGTAGAGTGTAGTCCCCAAGTAGAATAAGGAGTATGCAATAACCATTGTCCGCTTTGTCGGTAGATGACTCCGATTTCTTTCAGCTTCTTATGCAGCTTTTCGGCATCCATTCCTATCTGCTTGGCGACTTGTGTGCTCGTCTGGGTGTTTACACTCTGCAAGTGGTTATCATAATAGCTGACCTTCGGAGCGGCTTGAAGCAACTGCTCTTCTTGCAATGCGTTCTGTTGTTCAAGACGTTGCTTCTCTTCTCGCTCGTTCTTTAATTGTGTTGCAAGACTGATAACAAGGTCGGGATTGTTTATCATTTGCTCCAAAGTTGGCTGCATGGCGGTCATGCCATATTGAAGTAACTCTTTGATACGCTTATTACACCATATAGCAAATGATGGAGATAACCAACGGGCAAATTCCAATGCTACATCTTCGTGAAGCCATGTGCCTTGTTCGCTATTACCACCTTTAACTACTTGAATTAGTGCCGATATGGGAATATGCATATCGGCTGAAAGTGCTTCTGTGAACTCGGTAGTAGCTTTCAATCTAAGCCAATCCCCTACTAATTTACCAAACGGCTTTGCCATTTCTGTTGCATTTACCATTACATTATCATCTTTATAAAAAGTGATAGGGCTTCCATTATATTGAAAAATTTGATTTGTTTTCATATTATAAATTTAGATTTTACTTAACAAAGATTTCTCCCTTTTACGGGAAAGCTCACGCTTGTTTTCTTCAAGTTCTTCCCAACGATTAATAATTTTGGCTCGTAAGTTTGCATCATAACCACTTGCGAGAAGCAAGCAGTCTTTTTTAGTGAGAAGATAATAAGGGTCTTTTCTTTCTGCGTTATTCCCTAACTTTGTGATTTTGAACATCAATTCAAAATTGAATTTATGTTTTTCTTCCAGTTGTTCAAGGATATTGCGAATATCTCGCATTACATTTGAATGAGTTTTGCCCGTAATTTCTGCAATCTGCAAGGAGGTCATTGTTCTTTTTTTACCTTTTCCCTCATCAATAGGTATTAACTGATTAAAATTTTCCATATCTTTGCACTATAAAGTTAATGTTTTCCCCATCAGCGGCTCGGACATCTCCGCTTTTGGGGAATTATTTTGTCCGATCTTGTAGTAGGCAGGGAATCGAACCCCAATACGCCATTACTCGTACCTACTGAACCCTCCTTAATATAATAGTCACGCTTGACATAATAGTAAAGAGAAAGGGCAAATCCCGATGAAGCCTAATGTGGTTGTCTGCCTCAAAGAGAATGCCCTATAATATTTTACTCCAGTTCATGACAACCACGTAATGAACCTTACAGCATTGTTTCCAGCGCAAATATAAAGACGATATTTTCACCATACAACAACCTAAAAATCAATAAAATAAATTCGGTAAACATCAGTAACAAACGGTAAGAATCGGTAAATAAAAACAGTTATATTTACTCTAAAATTTAGACATAATATAAATAATGCGCGTATCTACCGTATTGTGGCGAGATGTTGATTGTCATTTATGATACCGTTCAAATAATATAGGAATATAAAAGGCTATAAATAAGGATGTTGCAAAACGCATGTTAATCCCCATTCATTTTATATCTTACCATGACATTGCCATCGGTTTCAACTTTACAGTTTCCACCATGAACATATACATAAACTTTAGCCACATCGCTTTGCCTTACATGTAGTTTAGCCCGATCATATACACTCACAAAAACTTTGGCGCAATCTTCCACTTCAAGAGTCAATTCACTATCATGGCGCAAATGGAGAGTAGCAGCTGTAAATTTACCGAAAGAAAGTTTACCTGAACATTTACCGTTCAGTACATATACACCATTGTTGCCTCCGGTCACTGGTTCATCAACAAAAATATGGTTTTGATGAAGCAGACTCCGGTCAAAATTACCTTTTATATATTCCACTGTCGGATAATCGTGCTCAATACAAAAATCAATGCCTCGTATATACATTTCAATTAGTTCCTGCTGACTTTTATTATTTTGCCAGTCACCTTGCCATTGTGTGCAGAGGCCATACGATACGGCATGGCCTCTCAATTCACTATTCAATCTATTCATAATCATATATTAAACTTGTTTACACCGTTTATATTCCTATGCAGTATATCCCTGATTTCTTCCACAAATTCCACATTCTTTGCTGTATTTATCTGTATCATTGTCAGTTGTTGCAATTGCGCTTGCGCTATTACATTATAGGCCGGGAACAATTCTTCAACCAATCTTCGCACATACTCCCGTTTGACACTCACGTCAGCCCGGATTGCATTTATATAAGAAGCCAAAAGGTTAGCGGTATTTTCAGTAACATTCTGTATGCCTTTAGATAAACCACTTCCACTGTCTTCTTCCTCTTCCTTCATGCTGATACCATATTTCTTTTCCATATAGTTATTCAGTTTGTCAAGCATGGAATAATAATCATCGGTTTTCTCACTGACACCCATTAGATAGTCCGCAATACTTTCCAACTCCCTTTCGTCAAGAGAGAAATCCTTGCCGAAATAACCACTCATTCCATCCTCACCAAAAAGCATCTTTTGAAGCTGTTGCATGGCCGGTTCCAAAATACTTATTTTGAGAATGGAGTTCATAACATCACCCATAATGTCGGCAACCTTATTTTTGAAAGCTTCGGCACCATCCTCGCCTTTCTGCCATGCCTCATACAAGGCATCTCCCAACTGCGAAGCCCAGTCTTTCAAATTAATGCCATAAAGAGATTCAGCCGTTTCTTCGGCAAAATCCTTTATTTGCTGTTTCATCTCCGCAATCTGATTCTCATAATCAGCCACTTTGCTATCATCCGTCTTCTTCTTGTCAATTTCGGCTTGCCGCTGTTTCTCCAATTCTGAAAGTTGTTCTTGCATCAAGGCACGTTGATACCCGTATGCACCGCCTTCATCGTATGCCGAAACACGTTTTTGAAGTTTTTCCGCTTCCTGCTTATATTTCTGCAAAGACATCAAATCGAAGATGTTGATCTTCCCCTTATTGCGTATTGCCTCAATCTGATTATTTAATTGATTCAACCGGGTACGGTCATTTTCTGCATCTACAAGTTTTAGTTCCGTGCCACTGCCCAAGAAACGTTCAAGAATACCGTCAATCTGTTCGTATATATACTGCAACTGTTGAGCACGAAGTTTACTTTTTTCAATAGCCTTATCAAGCTTTTTGTCATGTGCTTGTGCTATCTTCCCAATCCAGTTTACAGCTTCACCGGCAGCGGCAGCAATACCACCAACTATTCCACCTTTGGCGAATCCCTGCCCGATATTGCTTATAGAAGACATGGCATCCTGCACATTACCCATCGTGTCGGCCATACCCTCATTGCCCAAAGCATCGAACATGGAAGACATCTGTCCTGCAAAATTGCCGACAAGATCAGCACTTTCAGCGGCACTTTCTCCCAACCGTCCGATTTTCTTTTCCAGTTTGTCGCTGTCTTTTTCAGAAGTAAAAAGTTCTTTTACATTCTTCGCTAAGGTTTTGAATGGATTTACAGCCAACTGTGCATCTTGCAACTGGGGGATGGCTTTTATCAATTTATCCAACAAAGAATAAGCACCCTTAACATTTTCAATACTACCATCATCTTTCGTAAAAAAAGAAGTAAATCCATTGGGCTTTCCATCGCTATCATAGGAAACCTTTGCATTATTCTTGATTTCCCTTGCGATACGTTCAGCCTCTTTCAAATCAGAGAATGAACGTTGCTCTTTATCTCCAAATATTTTCTCCCATTCAGGTAACAATTGTAATAAGGTCGATTTTAATTCAATCAGCTTCTTATTATATTCATCAAGATAAGCCTTCTGAACATTGTTTAGACCTGACGTATCACCAACCAACTCCCCATTTTTTCCGACACTTAATCCAGTCTTTGATGCGTACTGTTCACTTAATATTCGTATCTTTTCTATCGTTGATCTTGCATTGGCAATAACCTTTGTATCATCAAGTGCAATACTTACCTTATCTTTCTCAAATGCCTCTTTAGCATCCTTCCACACCTTAAAAAATTGCTTATATAATGGGCTGTCTTTACCTCCTAATATACTTTCTGCTTCATCGTCACTCAAAGTGAATGGAAGATCAACAGCCTTTTCTTTGAGTTTCTTTTGTACTGTATCTATTAAATATTGCGCTTCATTCTCATAATCAGTCAAAAAACCAAAAGCATAAGTTGAAGCATCCTTCTTACTTGCACCGGCATTGACAAGCTGCTTGTATATATCCCATTTCTTTGAAACATCAGATACGTACCTTTCAAGTTCTTTTGCGGCCTTATCCGAAGCTTCTTTCATAGCGTTGGCATCAATATCCGCAATGACTTTCCGTATGGAAACTTTCAAGTCCCTACGAACTTCGGTCTTATCGTCAAGCTGGTTAAGAATCTTATTCAATTCATCTCGATAATTTCCAATATCCACCGGTTCCTTCCCTCTAAACAAGGAGTCAAAAATGCCCGATTCTATAACCTTTTTGGCAGCTTCTTCTTTTCCAACAATATCAGTCCACTTCTTATATTCAGAATATGCGTCCTTTAGCAAGTTTACCCGTTCTTTCAACCTCTCGGCAAAGACATCCTTTTTGCTCTTATTCTTACTTGGATCAGTGAGAGAAAAACCGATTTCTTTAGCTCCTTTCTCACCGGATTGCATTGTGTAGAAAGCTTTTTTATAATCTGATACAATTTGCTTCTGCCAGTCAGGAAGTTTTGACAAGCCAATAGCTCCAATACCTGACAAATCTATTCCGGCTTTAATCAATACCGGCTTCAATTGATTTGTTGTCTCTTTAGCTTCCTTATACGCTTTTTGTACTCCTTCAATAATTTTCTCTGAATCCGTAGAAACCTTTATTTGGGCTTCAAATTGCCCATCTGTGGCTTCATTGAACTTTTTCTGCAAGTCTGACAAGCTCTGAATAGTTTCCGTATATTCAGCATTAATCTTGATATTGAACTCATCTTCAAGAATCTTCCCATTAAAGAAGTCCCGCATATACTTCGGCATCTTCTCGAACGTGTCAAAGAAAGCACTTATGTCTAAACTGATGGCTATTCTTTGGGCATCACTCAAATTATTTAAATCCCAACCGGCAGTTCCCAATCTCGACTTGTACCCAGATAGGAAGTCTTTCATATCCGGCAATACATCTTCCATATAAATACGCTTAGAGTTTTTCCACGCTTTCCGCAATTGAAAAATATCATCTCTATATTCTCCAGTGAAAGGCAACTCATTATTCAGGCTGGCCAATGCTTTGGGGTATTCTTTGAGAATGGATAGCTGTTTTTTCAGCGGTTTACCCGAAGCGGCTTTGGCAAAATCATCATGTTTAGCTATAACTTTCTGCATGGCGGTGGAATACTCGATATAGCTGCCTGACATGCGGCCAATAATCTTGTTTACCCGTTCCTCCGCATCAATATAGTCATTGATATTTTCAAGAAAACTGTCATCAAAATAACCGTCAGTCGCTTCATTGGCATGTTCAGACGTACCTTTTATGTCATTAAGCAGCCTATAAGCCTCTTTTGTATCATTCAAAGCATTCCGAAGCAATATATATTGTTCTGCAAGGCTTTTTATACTATTTCCTTCATCATCAGTCTTAAACGTTTCATTAAAAGCGTCTGCCCAAACCGGGGAATAATCCTTTAATGCTGTTTTCATTTCTTCAATGGAAGAAATCAATGAGGCATCATTCGCCTTAAAAGGATCAACATCAGCAAATTTTTGAGCTTCTTTCGTTAGGTTCTTGAAACCGTCTTGTGCTCTTGTTGTCAACTCGGAAATACGCTCGTTCATTTCGTCAGCCTTTTGCCCGGACTTATACCATAATTCAAAAATGGCAGAGGCTGCTGCAAAGACAATAAATTGGGGAGCTAACCCTTTCAAAACCATCCCCAAATTTTTTAAATTCCCCCACAATGCTCTAATCCCCACATTCATCGCTCCAATGTGAGATATTTGTGAGACATCGAGTCTGCCCATCTTTGCCTGAAGAGCTATACTTTCCGCTTGTGCCACAGTCAGTCTTTTCATAGCTACAAGTTGAAGCAGTTTATTCTTTGTTAATTGACCCGAAACAGCCATCTGCTCATAATCCGCATAAGTCAGTTTATTGGAAGTGGCAATAAGTTGTTGTTCGGCAACAGTCAGTTTCCTATATGCTGCTTCAACGCGAAGTTTTTCTGCCGTAAGCCTTTTATTAGCCAAAACAGTCTGCGAAATATTTTTATATTCACCAACAACCAAACGACTATTCACCAACATAGCTGCCTTCCAAAATCCAAAGGCTCCAACGGCAGCTTCGATAGCCGGTACAAGTTCTTTCCAATTTTGTGCAAGGGTGGTAAGGCTTTCGGCAGTCCATTTCAATGTACTACCCATTGACTCCGCAATATCACCAAGCATAATGTCAATCGCATCAGCCAAGTTCTTCCATTTGGATTTGACTGATTCTGAAAGAACTTCCTGCATGTTATGAAACATGCCACCATCATCCGTAAGTTCCCAAAGAACATCTTTTACGTCCTCAAACGTAACCTTCTTTTTCGAGATCATATCAAGCACTTCACCGGCACTGACAATGCGGCCTTCCAACTTACTGAATCGCTCGGCCAGTTTATCCACCATAGGAATGTTCGCTTCCGTCAATTGCCGCAATTCTGTTCCTTTCAAGAATTTAGCAGCCTTTATCTGACCGAAGGCCAATATGATACGCCCCATATCAACACCTACACCGGCTGATATATCAGCCAGCCTTTTCATGGTATCATACAATTCATTGTATGGTATAGAATATGCAGAAAGTTGCTTGGCATACTGATTCAAATCCATAACCCCGAACGGAGAAGCAACAGCCAGTTTCTTAATCTGATTGAATATGGTTGTAGCTTTGCCTTCATCTTGCAGGATAGAGGCCATTGCAATTTTCTGATTCTCCAACTCACCACCAATATCAACCACTGCACGTAAGAAATTTTGTGCCGCATAAATGGAGTATAGCCCCAAAAATTCATTTCTTAATTGTCCGACAATACTCAACTGGCTGTTCATTGCTCCATTCATATTGAGAGTGGCTGTCATGTGCCGCCTTGCTGCATTGGCTGATCTCTCACGGGCATTAGCCAAATCCAGTTCCGCTTTGGCGGCACGGGCGGCTCTTTGTCGCGCAAGCTCACGTGCGGCTGCGGCAGAAGCCTCCGCTTTGGTTTGAATGGCTGCGGCTTTGGCGGCGCGTAAATCACTTGCTGTAAAGTTTGTATTCAACCCGGCGGCTTGCAAGGCGGCACGGACAGCTTGTGTGGTACTGGCCTTATCCACTACCACATTGATCTTAAACTTCTCACTTTGAAGCAAAGTCTTCATATCACCAACCAACTTCTTCTTGTCAAAACCCACATCAAGTTTTGCTTGCAAGTCTTTGGTGATTTCCGCTTTCAATTTTTTACGTTGTTCCGCTGTCTTATCCACTACCACATTGATCTTAAACTTCTCACTTTGAAGCAAAGTCTTCATA